>NZ_NWQG01000343.1:0-205 GCF_002529485.1 Mesorhizobium sanjuanii | reverse complement strand
TTTCGCTGAACTTCGCCTGGATCCAGCTCGGGGGCCTGCGCGTCGGTAAGGACGAATCGGCCTTCGATACGTTCATCGGCTACGCCGGCAACGTCATCCAGGATACGCTGGTTCCCTACGGCGGCTTCGACACCAACGTCGTCCAGTACTACTTCGACGCTGGCAACGGCTTCTCCGCCGTGGTCTCGCTCGAAGAAGGCTATGG
>NZ_NWQG01000342.1:0-214 GCF_002529485.1 Mesorhizobium sanjuanii | reverse complement strand
TGGCGGGGGCGAGTTTTGCCTGGGTCGCGGTCAGAGTCATGGTGTTTTCGAAAGGCCGCGATCCTTCGCGCCCCCCTCTGTCCTGCCGGACATCTCCCCCACGAGGGGGGAGATTGGCAGCTTCGGCGCCGCCGCCCTTCCTTCAACTTTGGTGATTGGCGAAAGCCGGCGTGACATCCGATCTCCCCCCTTGTGGGGGAGATGTCCGGCAGGA
>NZ_NWQG01000341.1:0-251 GCF_002529485.1 Mesorhizobium sanjuanii | reverse complement strand
CACCCTTGTTGCCGGCGACGTTGTACGTGTCTGCGCTTTCGCGGAAGGCATAATTGTTGAAGTTACCGAAATTGAAGCGGGTCTCGGTGTAGGTCCTCAAGGTGCCAAGCTCGGTTTCCTGGCCGGTCCAGGTCTTCAGCGCGAAGCGGGCGTTCTTGTAGAAGGTGTCCTGCTCGTCGCCGTCCTCATGATCGAAGGACTTCGCGCCATCGAACGAGCCGACGTCACCGACGCCGATGTCGTAACGGACA
>NZ_NWQG01000340.1:0-251 GCF_002529485.1 Mesorhizobium sanjuanii | reverse complement strand
CATGTCACCTCGGGCGGCTTCGGCCCCTCGGCCGGTCACCCGGTTGCCATGGGCTACGTCTCGACGGCGCTGGCCAAGCCCGGAGCAAAACTGCTTGCCGATGTGCGCGGGACGAAAATTCCGATCGATATCGATCCCCTGCCCTTCACTCCTCATCACTACCGCAAAGGATAAGTCCCATGGCAAAGACCTATTTCACCGAAGACCACGAATGGCTCCGCGTCGAAGGCGGCATCGCCACTGTCGGCATC
>NZ_NWQG01000339.1:0-281 GCF_002529485.1 Mesorhizobium sanjuanii | reverse complement strand
TGCCGCTGTTGCCGGCGTTGTTGTTGACAAGGAAATCGTCGGTTGCATCATCCGGAGTACCATTGTTGCTGACGCTGCCGTAGTTGTTCCTGTTGCCGAAATTAAAGCGGGTCTCGGTGTAGGTCTTCAAGGTGCCGAGCTCGGTTTCCTGGCCGGTCCAGGTCTTCAGCGTGAAGCGGGTATTCTTGCGGTAGGTGTCCTGCTCGTCGCCGTCCTTGACATCGAAGGTTCTGGCGCCATCGAACGAGCCGACGTCACCGACGCCGATGTCGTAACGGACG
>NZ_NWQG01000338.1:0-295 GCF_002529485.1 Mesorhizobium sanjuanii | reverse complement strand
TGCTGCGCTTCGAGACGACGCGCGGCGACCGTCTTTTCCTGTCGCTGCTTGGCAGCGCCTTTATCCATCTCGCTTGGCTGGGTCTTGTCGGATCCAACCTGTGGTGGGCTCTCGCTCTCTCCGTGGTCTACGCCATCGGCGTGTTCCGCTACGTATAGAGGGGGAAATAGTTGGAGCTGCCGCATGCCGGCGTCTGCTCCGATCGAACTTGAAAATGAAACAGTGGAGGAAACGAAATGAGACGGCAATTTTTGACATCAACGACTGCGCTTGTCCTGTTGCTCGGGGCAGGCAA
>NZ_NWQG01000337.1:0-298 GCF_002529485.1 Mesorhizobium sanjuanii | reverse complement strand
GAGGTTCTGGCCGGTCTGCATCTGGGTCTGGATCTTTTCGACGACATCACCTTCCTGGATGAGGTCATGCGAGAGCTTGATGCCGGTGATGGCGGTAAAGGCCGGCGCCAAAACCTGAGATTCATACTGATGCGTGGCGATGGTCTCGGAGACGACCTTGATGTCCATGCCGGCGAAAGGCTTCGCGGCATCGATGAACCATTGCATCTCGGCTTCCTGGTCGGCGCGCGAAAGCGTCGAAAGGGGCCCGATCTCCTTATCGAGGAAGGCTTTTGCCTCGTCCATCCCGGCATAGGCG
>NZ_NWQG01000336.1:0-298 GCF_002529485.1 Mesorhizobium sanjuanii | reverse complement strand
TAGGTTCTGGCCGGTCTGCATCTGGGTCTGGATCTTTTCGACGACATCACCTTCCTGCAGCAGATCGTGCGTGACCTTGATGCCAGTGATGGCGGTAAAGGCCGGCGCCAAGACCTGCGATTCATACTCATGCGTGGCGATGGTCTCGGAGACGACCTTGATGTCCATGCCGGCGAAAGGCTTCGCGGCATCGATGAACCATTGCATCTCGGCTTCCTGGCCGGGACGGTCGAGCGTGGAAAGCGGACCGATTTCCTTGTCGAGGAAGGCTTTTGCCTCGTCCATTCCGGCATAGGCA
>NZ_NWQG01000335.1:0-312 GCF_002529485.1 Mesorhizobium sanjuanii | reverse complement strand
TTCGCCCTGGGGAGGGTATGATGGAGCAGGTCGGCAGAAACCCGCGGACGGCATGGTTGTCGGCGGTGCTGTTTCTCGCTTTGGTTGTCGTGGCCTGGGTGGCACTGCAAATCGATTTCGTGGCAATAACGGTAGGCTTCAGCGATCCGGCCAATATCCGCCTGTGGGGATTTAACCTCTCGTCCAACCTCGATTTTTCGTGGATGGCGTGGACGTGGCCGACGGCGGCGTTCTTCGGAACCATCTTTCTGCTGCTGTGCGGCATGGCGGCGTGGGAATATGCCTCGCCGGGCGGCAATCCGCGCGTCGGCG
>NZ_NWQG01000334.1:0-327 GCF_002529485.1 Mesorhizobium sanjuanii | reverse complement strand
CGCTGACCAGCCATCCGGCTTTCTCGATAGCCAATCCGAACCGGGTGCGTTCGCTCATCGGCACGTTTTCCAGCGCCAACCAGACCGGCTTCCATAGAGCCGACGGCGAAGGCTACCGGTTTTTCGCCGAGACGGTTATGCAGGTCGAAAAGCGCAACCCGCAAGTGGCTGCCAGACTGGCGACGGCGCTCAGATCATGGCGCTCGCTCGAACCTGGCCGCCAGGCCAAGGCCAGGGAGGCACTGCTTTCGATCGCCAATGCCGAAAACCTGTCGGCCGATCTGAGGGACATCGTCGAGCGGACCTTGGCTTGAGGGTTCCCCATCC
>NZ_NWQG01000333.1:0-358 GCF_002529485.1 Mesorhizobium sanjuanii | reverse complement strand
CCGGGGACCGGCCTTTTCGTGCTGGCCGTCGAACCGAAGCTGCTCGATCCGGATTTCGAAAAACGCATGAAGAACCAGCTTGACCGCCTGCGGCGGCGTTACGGCGTGCATGTGCCCGGCCGCGCCCGGGCCGAAGCGGCGGAGAAGGCGGCGGCGCGTGGCATCACCGCGCCCAAGGCCGTGGTGCAGCGCATCTCGGAATTCGCCGCCCGCTATTCTTCATGAGAAATCCTTTTCTTTCCAGAAGTAGCGGATGTCTCGCCGGCCAACAGCGCGGCGGCAGATTCTTTTTCGCTTGGCTGAACCTTTTCGCTCGTTGCCGCGACCAATGCCTGTCCGGGGTGGGGTTTGCCCGGAC
>NZ_NWQG01000332.1:0-365 GCF_002529485.1 Mesorhizobium sanjuanii | reverse complement strand
AGGTTGAAGCCGGCAGTTGTAACTTCGCTGGCGGAACCGCCAGCGGCAAAGTGGAGAGCCATCTACAATCCTTTGTCTCATTCGATAGCGCCCCGCGGATGCCTGCCTACTAGAGGTATATATTAGCGACAAATCACATACCGACACCCTTTGATAAAATCATTGATCGCCCACGGGATTTCTGGGCATTGGAAAGATCACTGCCTTGACAAGCATAAAAATACGAAAAAATAGACTCTTCTTTTGTAGGTAAAATTCCTGATCTTTGCTTTACTAAACCACGGTTTTTAACCAATCGGCTAGGCTGACGCAGACCGTTTTGGTCATTTATGTTTGTGGTGTATTATATATACGAATTCATTGTT
>NZ_NWQG01000331.1:0-368 GCF_002529485.1 Mesorhizobium sanjuanii | reverse complement strand
TCCTGCGGCTGCGGTTCGGGGGCAGGCTCTGGAACGACCGGCGGTGTTGGAATTTCCTCGGGCGCTGGCGGCTCGGCAGGCGTCTCGGGAGCGGGTTCGGGCTCCTCTATCGGCTCGGGCACCGGCAGAGGTTCCGGCTCGGACGGAACGACCGGCTCCGGTGTCGGCGGTATGGTCGGGGTCGGCTCGGGCTTTGGCTCCTGCGGCTGCGGCGCCGCTTCCGCCTCGACTGGCGGAGCTGGTGCGGGCTCGACCGACGGCGCGGCTTCAGCCTCAGGCTCCTCGCGCTTCAAAAACTCCGGGACGGTCTGCTCGGCCGCCGGCTTCAGCGCCTCCAGCGCGTCCCATTTGATCGGCGGCCGGGGGGC
>NZ_NWQG01000330.1:0-393 GCF_002529485.1 Mesorhizobium sanjuanii | reverse complement strand
ACGATGCCGATAAAGCCGATGCCGCCGCTGACGGCGACGGACGCCCCGACCGCCGCCGAAACGCCGACGATCGCCGTGTATTTTAGCCGCTGCACCGGGATGCCGAGATGGCCGGCGGTGGCTTCGCCGAGCGCCAGCGCGTTGAGGCCGCGCGCCAGGAACGGCATCGCCGCCAGCGCCAGCACGATGATCGGCCCGACCGAACCGATCTTCTGCCAGGTCGCGCCGGCGAGCGAGCCGAGTTGCCAGAAGGTCAGATCGCGCAACTGACGGTCGTCGGCCATGAAGATCAGGATGCCGGTCAGCGCCATGGCGAGCGCCGCCAGCGCGATGCCGGCCAACAGCATGGTGGCGACCGAGGTTCGGCCATGCCTGGTGGCGACCTGATAGAGC
>NZ_NWQG01000329.1:0-416 GCF_002529485.1 Mesorhizobium sanjuanii | reverse complement strand
AGGTTGAAGCCGGCGGTTGAAACTTCGCTGGCGGAACCGCCAGCGGCAAAGTGGAGAGCCATACAAAATCCTCTGATGCGATAGCGCCCCGAGGCCTGACTACTAGAGGTATATATTAGCAGCAAGTAACGTACAAAAACCCCTTGATAGAATCATTGAGGACTTGAAGCGAGATTCATCCTTGAAAGCTGGTGGATGGTACCAGACGTCGATTGCCGAGGACCTCGATAGCTCTTTGAACGGAATTCCGGTAGTCGAGATAAACTATTGATTTAATTACAAGATAGACGATTGGCTGAACGCCCTGATTTCGAAGCTGGGAATGCCGGCACCAAAAATCGATGCCTTGCCAATTGGCCGACGCCTCACAGCTGGAACGTTAGTCGCGAAAGCACTGAATAGTTGCACGATGAGTG
>NZ_NWQG01000328.1:0-493 GCF_002529485.1 Mesorhizobium sanjuanii | reverse complement strand
GGGCTGGTTCTTCCACTATCTTGTCGGCATCGCCTACGGCATCATTCTGGTCGTCGTGGCGGGATCGGCATGGCTCAGCGCACCGACCTTCCTGCCGGCCTTCATCCTCGGCATGGTCACCGTGGGTGCGGGCTGGTTCCTGCTGGCACCCGGCATGGGCGCCGGCTGGGCCGCCTCAAAGCGCCCCAACCCAATGCAGATCCGTGCCCTCAATTTGGTGTCGCATACAGTGTTTGCGCTCGGGCTTTACGGAACGGCGCTGCTGATCCGCTGAGCGCGGCGGATCTGTTTTCTCAATAGCTCTGGGTCGAGCGCCGGACGGGTTTTGATGCCGGCTTTCTCGGTGAAGTAGCTTCTTTTGGTGTGGCCGCAGGTGCGGGCCTCGCCAGCCTGGGCTTGAACGGCGCCATGCCTTCCCGTGCCAGTTCGTCGGCGCGTTCGTTTTCGGTATGGCCAGCATGGCCCTTGACCCAATTCCAGGTGACCTTGTGGC
>NZ_NWQG01000327.1:0-546 GCF_002529485.1 Mesorhizobium sanjuanii | reverse complement strand
TGATCCGACCGGCAAATACCACACCAAAGTGAGCGCTGCCAATCTGAAGGCGGAATCCGATTGGATCCATTCCCATTTTCCGGGCGCCAAGACCTTTATTACCCTGATGGACATGGGGTCGTACACAGATTCCAATTACAACAACACCTACAATCCCGCCAACACCGGCATCGATTATTACGGCATCAATCCCTATCCGGTGCGCACCACCGCGGTGGACTTCAACTACATCGACAGGGCGGTGGCCGCGGCTTTGGAGGCAGGCATCCCGCAGAGCGCGATCATTCCTGTCTATCAGACGTTTGGCGGTGGCGGTTGGGCGACCAATACGGGCGGCTCCTATGTCATGCCCACCACATCCCAGATGCAGACCATGATGGACCATTGGGAAAAGCTGGTTCCCAATCCCGCCTTTGACATGGCTTACAAATGGGCCTCGCAGAACGGCGAAACCTCGCTTGGCAATACCTCGTCGATGCAGTCCTTTTTCAAGGAACACAACACCACCACCACCACCACTCCGCCTCCAACCACCCCACCCCCAAC
>NZ_NWQG01000326.1:0-574 GCF_002529485.1 Mesorhizobium sanjuanii | reverse complement strand
GGATCCCACCGGCAAATACCACACCCAGGTGAGCGCTGCGAACCTGAAGGCGGAATCCGACTGGATCCATTCCCATTTTCCGGGCGCCAAGACCTTCATTACCCTGATGGACATGGGGTCGTACACAGATTCCAATTACAACAATACCTACAATCCCGCCAACACCGGGATCGACTATTACGGCATCAATCCCTATCCGGTGCGCACCACCGCGGTGGACTTCAACTACATCGACAGGGCCGTGGCCGCGGCGCTGGAGGCAGGCATCCCGCAGAGCGCGATCATTCCGGTCTATCAGACGTTTGGCGGCGGCGGCTGGGCGACCAATACGGGCGGCTCCTATGTCATGCCCACCACGTCCCAGATGCAGACCATGATGGACCACTGGGAAAAGCTGGTTCCCAATCCCGCCTTCGACATGGCCTACAAATGGGCCTCGCAGAACGGCGAAACCTCGCTTGGCAACACGCCGGCGATGCAGTCCTTTTTCCGGGCCCACAACGCGGACACCGGAACTGGGACGACCACGCCGCCTCCAACCACTCCGCCTCCGACTGTCCCACCTCCAACCATC
>NZ_NWQG01000325.1:0-585 GCF_002529485.1 Mesorhizobium sanjuanii | reverse complement strand
GCTCCAGCATACGGCTGGTGACGAAACCGCGCAGGCCGGACTGCTCGATTGCCGACAACGTCTGCGGCACCAGACGGCCGACGAACCGCGACAGGCCGGCCGCCCGGTCGGCGTCCGACAGCCAGTCGGCGACGAGCGCGGAAAAGTCGACCTCGGCGAGCTTTTCGCGCACCGGTTCCGGCGCGAGGAAATTGACCTCGATGAAACGGCCGAGATTGTCGGCGATGCGGTTCTGGTTCTCGGGAATGATGGCGGTGTGCGGGATCGGCAGGCCGAGCGGCCGCTTGAACAGCGCCACCACCGCATACCAGTCGGCCAGCCCGCCGATCGTCGCGGCCTCGGCAAAGGCGGCGACGAAACCCAGCCAGGCAAAGCGGCCCTCGAACGACTTGGCCACCGCAAAAATGAGTACGCAGAGCGCAAGCGCTGCCGTAGCGAGGAATTTGGTGCGCCGGAGCGCCGAAAGCTTGGCGACCGCATCGGCGTCGAACCGGGCGACGGGCGCCAAAGCCGAGGCTGGTTGTGACATGGAACCGCTCCTGATGGATCTCGCGGACTTATTTAGTAACCCGCCCAGCCGAATGC
>NZ_NWQG01000324.1:0-594 GCF_002529485.1 Mesorhizobium sanjuanii | reverse complement strand
TTTCAGCCAGTCGAGATATTTCTGGATCGAGTAGACGGCAGCCGGGCCATTGGTGTCGCCGCCGCGTGCGGTGCAGGAGCCGACCGGCCGCGAATTCTCGTCGACCTTGATGCCCCATTCGTCGACCGGCAGACCGTTCGGAATGCCTTTGTCGCCATTGCCGGCCATCGACAGCCAGGCGTCGGTGAACCGCCAGCCGAGCGAGGGGTCCTTCTTGCCGTAGTCCATGTGGCCATAGACCTTCTTGCCGTCGATCTCGCGGCCGGTGAAGAACTCGGCGATATCCTCATAGGCCGACCAGTTGACGGGAACGCCGAGATCGTAGCCGTACTTGGCCTTGAAGTCCGCCTTGTTCTTCTCGTCGTTGAACCAGTCGTAACGGAACCAGTAGACGTTCGCGAACTGCTGGTCGGGAAGCTGATAGAGCTTCTTGTCGGGCGCCGTCGTGAACGAGGTGCCGATGAAGTCCTTCAGGTCGAGGTTCGGGTTGGTGACATCCTTGCCCTCGTTCGCCATCCAGTCGGTCAGGTTGCGCACCTGCTGATAGCGCCAGTGGGTGCCGATCAGGTCGGAATCGTTGACCCAGCCGTCATA
>NZ_NWQG01000323.1:0-834 GCF_002529485.1 Mesorhizobium sanjuanii | reverse complement strand
ATACTCAAATGCATCAAATTTTACGTTTATTCTACTGGCGTTTTACTTAATATCTACTCCGCGCCTTTGCGTCGAATAAATCCACCCGTGTCATAGTCTCCTCAAACGGGGAGACTGAAGAATGAAGAGGACGAGGGGCAAGCTGTTGCTCTTGGCAATGGCGATGCAGCTTTCCGCCTGGGGGACAGCAGAGGCAGCGGGACCTGCCTTCATGCATACCGGCGGCCGCACCACACAGCCGGTTGGCCATTACGAGTTCTGCCAGAAGCTGCCGCGGGAATGCAGCCAGAGGACGCCGAAGCAGGCGCCGGTCGAATTGACCCGCAAGCTGTGGGCGAGGATCGTGAGCATCAACAATTCGGTCAACACCAGGATCGAGCCGCGCACCGACATGGAACTGTGGGGCAAGGAAGAGGTCTGGTCCTATCCCGACAGCGGGTTTGGCGATTGCGAGGACTATGCGCTGGAGAAGCGCCGCGAGCTGATGGCTATCGGCGTTCCGGCCGGCGACCTGCTGATGACGGTGGCGCGCCAGTCGAATGGCGACGGCCACGCGGTGCTGACCGTGCGCACCAGCCTCGGCGAGTTCATCCTCGACAATCTGAAGTCCAAGGTGCTGCCCTGGACCGCGACCGACTACACCTACCTCAAGCGCCAATCGAGCCAGAATTCGGGCGTTTGGGTAACGATCAACGACGGCCGCTCCGACGCAGTCGCCAGCGTCCGCTAGAGGATGCCAATGCATATCGCCCAAACGTGCGCAGCGGTTTTGGGACAACGAGATGCATAAAACAGAGGTCAAGCGCGTCGCATTCGTGCGACGCGCTTAAGGAG
>NZ_NWQG01000322.1:0-866 GCF_002529485.1 Mesorhizobium sanjuanii | reverse complement strand
CGTCTTTTCCCGAAGGCCTGAACGGATACGCGCAGTTTGAGCTGCGCATGACAAGCAGAGGCACGGCAAAAGATGAACGAGATTACCATTGGCGTCGACATCTCGAAAGAGGCGCTGGACGCCTATCGCTTCCCCAACGGCGAGAGCCGCCACTTCGACAACAACGCCAAGGGCCACAAAGCGCTGATGCGCTGGATCGGTTCCGAAGTCACCCGAATCGTCTACGAGCCGACCGGAGCTTACCATCGCGGGTTTGAGTGCCGGCTCGCCGCGGCCGGACTGCCGTTGGTCAAGGTCAATCCGCGCCAGGCGCGCCGCTTCGCGGAGGCGACCGGCAAGCTGGCCAAGACCGACCGATGCGACGCCGCCATGCTGGCGCGCATGGGGGCAGTGCTCGCTTTGACGGCGCGACCGCTTCGCAGCGCACTGCTCAATGAACTCAAGGATCTGCACATGGCCCGTGCGGCTCTGATCAAGGATCGCACCGCAGCCAGGAACAGAGCCAAGACCCTGACCCTTGCCTTGCTCAGGCGCCACAACGGCGAGCGGCTGAAGCAGATCCAACGGCACCTCGGAGATCTCGATCAGACGATCCTTGCGCTCATCAAAGCCGATCCCGACCTTGTCCAGCGCCTCGACATCCTGACCAGCATACCCGGCGTCTCGCACGCCACCGCATTCGCGCTCATCATCGATATGCCGGAACTCGGAACCCTCGAGCCGCCAGAAGCCGCAAGCCTCGCCGGCCTCGCTCCGGTCGCCCGTCAATCGGGCACATGGACGGGCCGCGCCTTCATTCGCGGCGGCCGGGCCAACGTTCGCCAAGCCCTATATATGCCGGCCCTCGTCGCCATGCGATTCAACCC
>NZ_NWQG01000321.1:0-699 GCF_002529485.1 Mesorhizobium sanjuanii | reverse complement strand
TGTCGCAGTCTCGTGCCGCCGGCAAAATTCGCCCGGTCCGCTCTTGGTGATCCGGCGCGGCGCTGCTAGTCTGGCGGCAACTTGAACACATGAAAGCGCCTGCTGCGTCCGGTCTTCGGTTCGCGCGGCGCCGGAAGGAACTGAAGTGGAAGACCACGACACCGGCGCCGGCGCGCCGGCAGTGGGCGTGTCCAGGGCTCCGCCGCCGAACCACTATCGCGTGATTGTCGTCGCGGGCGAAAACCTTGCGGCCGCGACGGCGCTTGCGCCGCTTCCTGGTCTTGCCCTTCTGGTGCTCGCCCTGATGCTCGGCATGCCCTGGCCGGGCGCCCGCCTGACGGTCCCCGACGGATGGGCCTGCCTGGCCTGACGGCGGCGGAGCCCTGGACACGCCCACTGCCGGCGCGCCGGCGCCGGTGTCGTGGTCTTCCACTTCAGTTCCTTCCGGCGCCGCGCGAACCGAAGACCGGACGCAGCAGGCGCTTTCATGTGTTCAAGTTGCCGCCAGACTAGCAGCGCCGCGCCGGATCACCAAGAGCGGACCGGGCGAATTTTGCCGGCGGCACGAGACTGCGACATGAAGAGCCGGGCCTTGCCGGTTGAATAGCCGGCTTCAATAAGGCATTTCTGAAACGGAGGGGTGAACATCCGGAATCGTCGGCGATCTTACCAGTCGCGAACCGGAGAAGGGTATCGGGC
>NZ_NWQG01000320.1:0-1052 GCF_002529485.1 Mesorhizobium sanjuanii | reverse complement strand
GGTTCCAGTGCCGGTCGACGGCAAGCGCCGGGAAGGGCTCGTGCCCCTTGAGGACGATCTCGACGGCTGCCATCGCCGGCGCCAGCGTGGCGTCGGTCAGCGGCCGCTCGCTGAAGCTTGGGGCAAAGCCCGCGGCCAGCAGCAGCTGGTTGCGCTGCCTGAGCGGGATCGACAACTGTTCTGCCAGATGCAGCACCATGTCGCGCGACGGCGCCGCGCGGCCGCTTTCGACAAAACTCAGATGTCGCTGGGAAATCTCGGCTTCCATGGCGAGGTCGAGCTGGCTCATGCGCCGGCGCGTGCGCCATTCGCGGATGAGGCTGCCGGCGGAACTCTGTGCTGTTGTCATGAGTGCATGACTAGGGCGGTGGAAGAGGGATTTCAATTACCTGGGAGGTCAACCCAGCGCCCTCAATTTCGCCTTCACCTCAAGAAAATCCCGCCAAGCCAGCTTCTTGTGCGCCGGGGTTCGGAGCAGATAGGCCGGATGCAGGGTCGGCATGGCTGGAATGGCGGTCCCAGAAGCCGTCATGTGGACGCGCCAGTTGCCGCGCAGCCGCAATATGCCTTCGGTCGTGTTGAGCAAGGTTTTCGCCGAGGGGCCGCCGAGATTGACCAGGACCTTCGGATTGACCAGCTCGATCTGCCTCTCGATGAACGGCCGGCAGATCTCGGTCTCATGCGGTGTCGGCGTGCGGTTGCCCGGCGGCCGCCAGGGGATGACGTTGGCGATATAGACGGAGGTCCGGTCGAGGCCGATCGCCGCCAGCATCCGGTCGAGCAACTGGCCGGAGCGACCGACGAACGGCAGCCCTTCTATATCCTCGTCGCGGCCGGGCGCTTCGCCGACCAGCATTACCGCTGCTTTCGGGTTGCCGTCGGCGAACACCAGGTTTTTGGCAGTGAATTTGAGGTTGCAGCCCTCGAATGCCGCCATGTGCTGGCGAAGCTCGTCGAGGCTTGTCGCAGTCGCCGCCAGTTGCCGTGCAAGTGCGGCTTGCGCCTCGTCGGGCACCGTCGCGGAGGCGGAAGGCGGGCGTGCTGGTGGCGCG
>NZ_NWQG01000319.1:0-1055 GCF_002529485.1 Mesorhizobium sanjuanii | reverse complement strand
GGGCTAGAGCGTTTCAGGTTTTGACGGAAGCGTATCCGGCGTTTGCGAAGTAGTTTCTGCATTCGTTTGGTTCGATAGTTGATACGAGGTGGCCGATGTGTCGCCACGTGTCATCGATTGTTCGCTTCTGGGCGGCTCGCATCCAGTGTTTGATCTTGGCGAAGGCTTGTTCGATCGGGTTGAGGTCGGGTGAGTATGGCGGCAGATACCAGAGCCTGGCGCCTGCGGAGCGGATCATCTGCCGGATGGCGGCCGACTTGTGAGATCCGAGATTGTCCATGACGACGATGTCGCCGGGCTGGAGCACTGGCACGAGCTGCTGCTCGACATAGGCGCGGAAACTCTGGCCATTGATCGGCCCATCGAAGACGCAAGGGGCAGCAAGACGGTCAAGCCGCAGAGCGCCGAGGAAGGTCAACGTGCGCCAGTGGCCGTGCGGGGCGAAGCCGCGCAGGCGCTTGCCGCATGGTCCCCAACCCCGCAGCGGCGCCATGTTGGTCTTGATCCAGGTTTCGTCGATGAACACCAGCCGTGTCGGATCGAGACCCGCCTGCCAGGAGCGCCAGCGTTGCCTTCGCCGCGCGATGTCAGTGCGGGCCTGCTCAAGGGCGAACAGCGTTTTTTTTGAACCGCAACCCCTCGCGCCGCAGGAAGTGCCACACCGTGTCGTGCGAGACCTTCACACCGCGCGCCGCAAGTTCGTCCTTCAGTCCATGCAGCGACAGATGCGGCGTCTGGTTGATCCGTTCCACGATGAAGGCTCGGTGCGGCTCCAGGATGCGCTTGCGATGGCCACCCATCTTGCCCGGCGCTACAGACCCGCTCTGGCGGTAACGCTGCGACCACTTCACCGCCGACGAGACTGCAACGCCAAAGCGGGCAGCAACCGCACGGCAGCTCTCGCCTGCTTCGATTGCTCCAACAACACGCTCACGAAGATCGTTCGAAATGGCAGCCGTCATCTGATGCTGGCCTCCGATCCAGCCAGCATCTTGAATCACAAAACCGCTCTCACGGGAATCCCCCAGATTCAGTCAAAATCTGAACCGCTCTAG
>NZ_NWQG01000318.1:0-1176 GCF_002529485.1 Mesorhizobium sanjuanii | reverse complement strand
GTCCGTGGGTCTACCGTTAACCTATTCCCCAGCAGGCGCGGTTGATGACAAACCGTGCGGGCAGGGCGGCGATGTCACCGCGCGTGCCTTGTAGCCGCCGCCGGAAAATAGTCAAGCCTGCCTGGCGTTTCAATTGCCACGTTTCGTCAGACTGGTTCGCACGCCACGTCTCAGGCCCGGCGTTCAGGCCCGGAACCTACCTGGGGAGACGTGCCAGCGCCTCAACCCTCGCCGCGGCTATATTGCGAGTGCTCGAAGAACAGCACGACACCCAGCGCGATCAGCAGCGGGATGATCAGGTAGAACAGCCGGAACACCAGCAGAGCGGCCAGCACGCCGACCGGGTCCATATCCGACAGGCCGGTCAGGAACACGACCTCGAACACACCGAGCCCGCCCGGCGCGTGCGAGATCTGGGCGATCGAGAACGACACCAGGAACACGCCGAGCACGACGAAATAGCCGGGATTGCCTGATGCGGGCAGGGCGAAGAATATGATCGCCGCCGCCGCCAAAAGCTCGATCGGGCCGATCAGCACTTGCCGCGCGACGATCGGCAGCGCCGGATAATGGATTTGGAAGCTGCCGATTTTCAGGGGTCGCAGATGCAGCCAACTCCCAAACACATAGGCCGCCACCAGGACCAGCATCACAAGACCCGCCGCGGTCGCCAGGCCATGATGCGGCGCGCCGGAAAAGCGGTCGATGATCTCCGGCTCGAACACCAGCACGAGGCCGGAGACCAGGATCGTCGACAGCACGAAGGTGATCCAGCAGATCGCCACCAGGATGCCGACATCCTGGCCGGTCAGCCCCCTTGTGCCATAGGCGCGGTAGCGGATCACCGCGCCGGAGAACACCGAGCCGCCTATATTGTGCGACAGCGCGTAGGTGGTGAACGAGCACAGGGTGACGAACAGCCACGACACTTTTTTGCCGATATGCAACAGCGCGATGTGGTCGTAGCCGGCCAGCGCGGCATACGCGATCACCGAGCTCAGCGCCGCGAGCACCCAGCCGCGTGCCGGAATGGCCACTATCCCGGCCCAGACGTCATCGAGCGAAATGCCGCGCAATTCGTGCCAGAGCAAAAACAGCGAGAAAATCACCGCCGCAATGCCGACGACCGGCCAGAAATAGCGTCTCCAGTTCATGGCGTGATCGTCATGCGTCGCA
>NZ_NWQG01000317.1:0-1336 GCF_002529485.1 Mesorhizobium sanjuanii | reverse complement strand
CGTAGAGCGGAAGCCTCGGCTTTTCACCTGCGATAGCTCTGGGCCGGCATGGGGGAAAATCCCCATGCGGTTTCTTTTCTGCCGTGAGGTATCTCCCCGAAGCGAAGCCCGAGCCGGTTCGCTAATTCGCTGCATGGCTGATGAAAAACAGCATGGAGCAATCATGAACCAGATTTCGACAACTCACCCGATTTCAAGCGAAACAACGAAACCTCACGGTGGCCGCAGCGTAGGCCTGACCGAAACCAGGGCGCGCGCCGGCGCATTGCTGGAACAGGGAGCGGCATTCATGCACCTGGAGGCCGGCGCATTGCAGGCAGCGGAAAGCCAGGCGCCAACAGGCGACGAAAGGCGGCCCGCGCTCAGGGAAGAACACGTCGATGTCGTCGTCATCGGCGCCGGCCAGAACGGCCTATCCGTCGGCTATCACCTCGCCCGCAAGGGCGTGAAGTTTGTCATCCTGGAGGAGCGCGAACGCGTCGGCGACATCTGGCGCTCACGCTGGGATTCGCTGCGCCTGTTCACGCCGGCACGCTTTGACGGGCTGATCGGCATGCCCTTCCCTGCCACCCGCTATTCCTTCCCGACCAAGGACGAGATGGCCGATTATCTCGAAGCCTATGCGAGGAAATTCTCGCTACCGGTGCGCACTGGCGTCAAGGTCGACGAGGTGACCCGTTCCGGCCACCGCTATATCGTCACATCGGGCCGGACCCGTTACGTCGCCACTCACGTCGTGGCCGCGGCCTCGAGCTACCAGAAGCCGAAAATCCCGGATTTCGCGGCATCGCTCGATCCGTCGATCCGGCAATTCCACTCGGGCGCCTACAAGAATGCCGCTCAGCTCAATGCGGGCAGCGTGCTTTTGGTCGGCGCCAGCAATTCCGGCGCGGAAATCGCCATGGATCTGGCGGGCACGCATCAGGTGTGGCTGGCCGGACGGCATCCCGGCAACATCCCTGTCGCCTACAATGGCTATTTCGCCATGCGTCTGGTCCTCCCGATCGTCTTCCGCATCGTTTTCCACCGGCTGCTCACGGTGGATACGCCGATGGGCCGTAAGGCCAAGCCTGGGCAACTGGCCCATGGCCTGCCGCTGATCCGGGTCAAGCCCGGCGATTTGGACGCCGCCGGCGTTCGCAGGGTCTCCCGCGTCGCCGGCGTCAGTGACGGCAAGCCGCTGCTCGACGACGGCCAGGTTCTCGATGTCTCGAACATCATCTGGTGCACCGGTTTCCGGGCCGGGCTGGATTGGATCAAGCTGCCGATCTTCGACGAATCCGGCCGGGTAAGGCAGTATCGCGGCACCGTGGAGGGCGAACCCGGTCTCTATGTC
>NZ_NWQG01000316.1:0-1665 GCF_002529485.1 Mesorhizobium sanjuanii | reverse complement strand
ACGCATGGCAGTTCGGCGATCGGTATTCTCGCCCAGTCGGTGGGCGGTGGTGGCGGCAATGGCGGCGGCAGTTTCGCCGCCGGCGGCATTGCTTCGGTTTCGATCGGCGGCGGCGGTAGCGCCGCGGGCGACGGCGACGAGGTGAACTACAATGTCGCCAATTCGCATGTCACGACGAACGGCACCGATTCCATCGGCATCCTGGCGCAGTCGGTCGGCGGCGGCGGCGGCAATGGCGGTTTCGCGCTGGGCGGCGCGGGTATCGTTGCGGTCGGCGTTGGCGGCCAAGGCGCCGCGGGCGGCATCGGCAAGAAGGTCGATGTGACGACCGGCGGCACGGTCGAAACCAGCCAGGCACGTTCGGCCGGCATCGTCGCGCAGTCGCTTGGCGGCGGCGGCGGCAACGGTGGCTTCGTCGTCGAAGGCAGCCTGGGGGTGAGCGTCGGTGTCGGCGGCAAGGGCAGTGGCGGCGGTGACGGCGGCCAGGTGTTCTTCCGCACCGCTGGCGACGGCCAATCGATCGTCACGCGTGGTACCGATTCCGCCGGCCTGATCGTGCAATCGGTCGGCGGCGGCGGCGGCAATGGCGGATTTGTCGGGACATTCGGCGCCATCGCCAATCTGGGCATCGGAGGCGGCGCCGGCGCGGCGGGCAGGGGCATGGCGGTCGACGCGACCTATAACGGGTCCGTGGAAACCTGGGGGCAACGCTCGGCCGGCATCATCGTGCAGTCGATCGGCGGCGGTGGCGGCAATGGCGGCTTTTCCTTCAATCTGTCGGCGGGTGCTGCCGTCGGCGTAGGTGGCCAGGGCGGCGCGGCCGGCGAAGCCGGCACGGTCAGGGTGACTGTCGACAGCGGCTCGATCCGCACGATCGAGGACCGTTCGTCCGGCATCATCGCGCAATCGGTCGGCGGCGGCGGCGGCACTGGCGGCGGCAGTGTCGCCGGCAGTTTTGCCCTCAATGTCAGCATAGCCGGCAAGGGCGCCGGCGGCGGCGGCGGCAAGACGGTCGACGTGACCAATGGCGCCAGGATCGCCACGGAGGGTGTGCAGTCGCATGCCATCCTGGCGCAGTCGGTTGGCGGCGGTGGCGGATCAGGCGGCTTCTCGATCGCCATTGGCGGTCCGTCGCTGGCCATCGGCGGCGCCGGCGCTGCCGGCGGCTCGAGCCAGAAGGTCACGGTCCACAACAGCGGCGAACTTTCCACGGCGGACGACCTCTCGGTCGGCCTGCTGGCGCAGTCGATCGGCGGCGGCGGCGGCGACGGCGGTTTTGCCGGGGCAGGCGGCCTGTTCACCGCGGTTGGTGTCGGCGGCCATGGCGGCGGCGGCGGCAATGGCGGCGAGGTCGAGGTCGTCAACACCAACAGGATCACCACCACAGGCGACCTGTCACACGGCATCCTCGCCCAGTCGGTTGGCGGCGGCGGCGGCAATGGCGGCAGCGCCGGTGCGGTGTCCGTCGGCGCCTTTGTGGGCGTCGGCGTGGCGATCGGCGGCGATGGCGGCGTTGGCCGTGACGCCATGGCGGTCAATGTCACGCATACCGGCGACATCACGGTCAGCGGCGCGGAATCCAAGGCCATCCTGGCCCAGGCGATCGGCGGCGGCGGCGGCAATGGCGGCAAGGCGTTCTCCGGCGCCTTCAGTGCAGGTCTCTAT
>NZ_NWQG01000315.1:0-1735 GCF_002529485.1 Mesorhizobium sanjuanii | reverse complement strand
AATCTGATTGACAATTTTTCTCGGTCAAATAGCCTAACTCCAGAGGAGAATGCCGGGGTGGGAATTCGCGTTCCTTGCGCATCGATTGGAGACGATGCGTGCCGGTGTGAGGAGGAACCATGCGGGAGCGCCTTGTTGGCATCGATGCCGGTGGGACGATGACGAAAGTCGTTCTGTTTGACGTCCACGGAAATGAAGTCGCCAGTGAGCGGCGGGCCAACGTGATGTTGTTGCCGCACGAGGGCTGGACGGAACGCGATGCGGATAGAATGTGGCGCGCAACGTGCGAGTGCGTCAGGACCTTGCTGGAAAAGACCGGTACCGATCCCGGGGACATAGTCGCCGTCACGCCTTCCGGCTATGGCGGCGGCGTCTATCTGGTCGACGGTCGCGGAACTCCTGTTCGAAACGCGCTGGTTTCCACTGATACCCGATCGATTCCGCTGATTGCACGGTGGACGGCAACTGGCCGCGCCGCCGCGGTCTCTTGGCACATTCAGCAACAGATCTGGCCCGGTCAGACATTGCCGATCCTTGCATGGATGCAGGAGAACGAGCCGGACGTCCTGCGCCGCACGGCACATGTCATGTCGTGCAAGGACTTCCTGCGCATGCGTCTTTGTGGCGATATCTCGACCGACCCGACAGATGCGGGGTGCGCCGGCATCATCAATGTCTCCCGCTCCGAAGTATCGCGCGAAGCCTTCGAGGAGGCTGGCCTCACGTCATGGCTCGACAAGCTGCCGCCGATCGGTCCCGGAGTGGAGATCGTCGGTGGCATCAGCGACGAAGCTGCCGGACAGACGGGCCTGCGTGCCGGCACGCCGGTCGTGCGCGGCGTGTACGACGTTGTCGGTTGCTCGCTCGCTTCGGGCGTCGAGCGTCCGGACCAGCTTGCCGCGGTCGCCGGGACGTTCAGCATTCACTCGACCGTTCACGCCAAGCCGTCGCTGAACCCACTGCCGACGATCCAGACGCCTTATCCGGTAGCAGGCCAGGTTCTGGCGACCATGGCGACGCCGACCTCCGCGAGCAATCTGGAATGGATGTGCAAGACCATGCTTTCGGCCGAAGCGCAGCGAGCGCTGCTCGAAGGCCGCAGCGTCTACGATA
This sequence comes from Mesorhizobium sanjuanii, assembly GCF_002529485.1. Classification (NCBI taxonomy): domain Bacteria; kingdom Pseudomonadati; phylum Pseudomonadota; class Alphaproteobacteria; order Hyphomicrobiales; family Phyllobacteriaceae; genus Mesorhizobium; species Mesorhizobium sanjuanii. The sequence goes on along the minus strand of NZ_NWQG01000315.1, from coordinate 622 downwards.
TCTGCAACGATCTGGTTGCGGGAGCGCTGGCGCGCGACAACAACATCCTCTTCTTTCCCTTCCTCTATGATGGTCCCAAGGGTGCTCCTGCGGGGTTTCTCGGGCTGAAGGCGGGCGTTTCGCTCGCCGATGTCGTGCGGGCGGTCTACGAGGGCGTGGTTTTCGCCCATCGTTATGACATGTCCTATCTGCTCGACGGCCCGGATGCCGCCAACCCCAAGGTCATCCGTCTCGCCGGCGGTCCCTCACGAAGTGCTGTCTGGGCGCAGATGTTCGCCGACGGTCTCGGTCTTCCCATCGAGATCGCCAACGGAACCGAGTTCGGGGCCAAGGGCGCTTCAATCTGCGCTTCCGTGGCGACTGGCATCCATGCCGATATTCCGGCGGCGATCGCAGCCATGGTTCGCATCGATCAGCGGTTCGAGCCGGATTCGGTGCGGGCGAAAGTATTGACCGCGAAGTACAACATCTACCGCAACGCCATCGACGTCATTGCCCCCCTTTGGTCGCAAGCCGAGGTCCAGGATGCTCAGCATGAAATCAGCCGGTCCAGGCCGGCGCTTGCTGTGGTCTGACCTGCCGCTCATGAGCCATTCGATGTTTTATGGAAGGTATTGCGACG
>NZ_NWQG01000314.1:0-1813 GCF_002529485.1 Mesorhizobium sanjuanii | reverse complement strand
CTTTCGGGACTTGTCGAGAGCTTGCCCAGCGCCTCGTCGCGGCTGCCTTCCCTCCGCTTGCGGTTCTTGATCAGTCCGCCCTCGCCGATCGGACGGCGATCGACCCCGTCGCGCGTGAATTTCGGCCGCTCAACTTCTTCCGGGCGCGGTTCGGTGCGCCGCACCGGCTTGTTGGAGAAGGGTTTTGTGATCTCGGCGTCGAAATTGGCGCCGGATTCCTCGACCAGGCGCTCGCCGAGCTGGTCGCGCAGCACGCGGCCCTTGATCTCCAGCACATGGCCCTCCGGCAACTCGTCGAGCTGGAACGGCCCGTAGGAAATGCGGATCAGCCGTGTGACATCGAGGCCGAGGGAGCCGAGGATGTTCTTGACCTCGCGGTTCTTGCCTTCGCGCAAGCCGATGGTCAGCCAGGCGTTCGAGCCCTGCTCGCGGTCGAGCGAGGCCTCGATCGCGCCGTAGAAGACGCCATCGACGGCAATGCCTTCACGCAAGCCGGCGAGCGCGCTTTCCTCGACCTTTCCGTGGACGCGCACGCGGTAGCGCCTGAGCCAGCCGGTGGCCGGCAATTCGAGCACGCGCGACAGGCCACCATCATTGGTGAGCAGCAGCAGGCCTTCCGTGTTGATGTCGAGCCGGCCGATCGTCATCAGCCGCGGCAAATCGGCCGGCAGCACGTCGAACACGGTCTTGCGGCCCTCGGGGTCGCGGTTGGTGGTCACCACGCCGGCCGGCTTGTGGAACAGGAACAGCCTGGTGCGCTCGATCGGCGGGATCTCCATGCCGTCGAGATGGATGATGTCGCCCGGCATGACGTTGAAGGCCGGCGAAGTGAGAGCCCGGCCATTGACCTTGACGCGGCCGGCCGCGATCAGCTCCTCGGCGTCGCGGCGCGAGGCCAGGCCAGCGCGGGCCAGCCGCTTGGCGATGCGCTCGCCGGCCTCTTCCGTTGCTTCGGCGGGACGCGGACGCGGCTTGAAGCCTTGTGGACGATCGCCACCGAAGTCGCGCTTTGGACGATCGCTGAAATCGCGTTTGGGTCGGTCGGCGAAGTCGCGCTTGGGACGCTCAAAGCGCTTTTCGCCACCCGCTGCTGCGGCAGCCGACCGTTCGCCGCGTGGCTTGAAGTCGCGCTTCGGCCGTTCGCCATCGGCTGCCATCGGACGATCGCCACGCGGCGCGTAAGGCTTGCGCGCGCCCTCGCGCTTCTCATACGGCTTGCCTTCCGGACGCGGACCTTTGTGGAACGGTCTTTCAGCGCGCGCTTCGCCCGGCTTGCTCGGCTTGTACGCGCGTTTGAAATCGCGCTGCGGCCGCTCGCCTTCGGCTGCCATCGGACGATCGCCGCGCGGCGCGTAAGGCTTGCGCGGCCCCTCCCGCTTCTCGAAGGGCTTGCCTTCGGGACGCGGTCCCTGGCGAAACGGCTTGTCGCCGCTTTTGAAGTCGCGCTTCGGCCTGTCGCCCTCGGCCGCCATGGGCCGGGCGCCGCGTGGCGCATAAGGTTTCTTGGCGCCGAAGGACGACTTGCCACCCTTGCCGGCGGCGCCATCACGGCGCGGCCCCGCCGCTTTCGGACCGCTTTTGCCCGGACCTTTTTGGCGCGGGAATTTCTTGTCGTTGTCGTCCATGTGGCCTTTGCTCGTTTGCGCGGGTAGATAACAGGATCGGGCCTGAGTAGCGAGGAGATAATCGGAATGGAAACCGCGTGAAGCGGCCGGATTTCATGGCGCTGGCGCTGCGCGAGGCGGAAGCGGCCGCCCTTCGCGGCGAAGTGCCGGTCGGCGCGGTCGTCGCCAATGGCGGCACAGTCGTCGCC
>NZ_NWQG01000313.1:0-1814 GCF_002529485.1 Mesorhizobium sanjuanii | reverse complement strand
CGCCGACATGTTCCAGGGCAAGGACGCGCTGCTGTCGGGCCCGGCCGGCGGCGTCGTCGGCATGGTCGAGACGGCGAAGCTGGCCGGCTTCGACAAGGTCATCGGCTTCGACATGGGCGGCACCTCAACCGACGTCGCCCATTATGACGGCGACTACGAGCGCGCCTTCGACACCGAGGTCGCCGGGGTGCGCATCCGCGCGCCGATGATGCGCATCCACACCGTCGCCGCCGGCGGCGGCTCGGTCCTGCATTACGAGGCTGGTCGCTTCCGCGCCGGCCCGGACTCGGCCGGCGCCAATCCCGGCCCGGCCGCCTACCGGCGCGGCGGGCCATTGGCCGTCACCGACGCCAATGTCATGCTGGGCAAGCTGCAGCCCGATTTTTTCCCGGCGATTTTCGGCCCCGGCCAGGATGAGCCGCTCGATGTGGAGGTCGTCCGCGGCAAATTCGCAGCATTTGCCACCGAAATCGGCGACGGCCGCGCGCCCGAGGCGGTCGCGGAAGGCTTCGTCACCATCGCCATCGAGAACATGGCCAACGCCATCAAGAAAATCTCCGTGCAGCGCGGCTACGACGTCACCGAATATCTGCTGAACTGTTTCGGCGGCGCCGGCGGCCAGCACGCTTGCCTCGTTGCCGACGCACTCGGCATGGAGGCGGTGCTGATCCATCCCTTTTCCGGCCTGCTTTCGGCCTATGGCATCGGCCTGTCCTCGGTCTTTGCCTCGCGCCAGCAGGCGCTGCTCAAGCCGCTTGCCGAGGAGTCCCGAACCGAGATCGGCAACCTTATTGCCAGCTTGAGAAAGGCCGTCATCGCCGAACTCTCGGCGCAAGGCATCGCCGAGGACGCTGTTGCCGCGAAGCCGGTGCTGCACATTCGCTATGACGGCACCGACACGACACTGCCGGTGAATTTCGAGGGAGACTCGATTTTCCAGGCCAGGCGCGATTTCGAAATCGCCCACAAGGCGCAGTTCGGTTTCGTCTATGACGACAAGCCGATGATCGTCGAGACGGTCGGCCTCGAAGGCACCGACACCGGCGGCGCCGGCCGCGACGAAAGTGAGTCAGAAACCGAAGATCTCACGTTAGACCCTTCGCAGACACGCGAAATCTTCACCGAGGGAGCGTGGCGCAATGCCGGCGTCTTTCGCCGAGAGACGCTCAAACCAGGGCACAAGATTGTTGGCCCCGCCCTGGTCATCGAGCCGAACCAGACCATCGTCGTCGAACCGGGCTGGCAGGCCGAAATCACCGCCAGGAACCACGTGCTGTTGCGCCGCGTCGAAAAAAAGCGCCGGCAAGCGGCACTCGGCACCGGTCTCTCCGGGAAGATGGGGGCCGATCCGGTCATGCTGGAGGTCTTCAACAATCTCTTCATGTCGATCGCCGAACAGATGGGCGTGACGCTGCAGAACACCGCCTATTCGGTCAACATCAAGGAGCGGCTCGACTTCTCTTGCGCCGTCTTTGACCGCACCGGTGCACTCGTCGCCAACGCGCCGCACATGCCGGTGCATCTCGGCTCCATGGACCGTTCGGTGGAAACCATCATCCGGCTCAACTCCGGCGACATCCACCCCGGCGACGTCTTCGCCCTCAACGCGCCCTACAATGGCGGCACGCATTTGCCTGACATCACGGTGGTTACGCCGGTGTTTGCAAGCGCCGACTTGATCTCCCCCCTTGAGGGGGAGATGGCCGCAAAGCGGCCAGAGGGGGTCCTCTCAGGAGGCACCACAAGAACGCCGCGCACTGCCGCGGCGACCCCCTCCGGCGGCTTCGCCGCCACCTCCCCCTCAAGGGGGGAGG
>NZ_NWQG01000312.1:0-1938 GCF_002529485.1 Mesorhizobium sanjuanii | reverse complement strand
TCCTTGGGGAATTGCCAATGGTGCGCTTTGGGGTGCGGGCGGCAATGTCCTTGCCGAAGGGCTCAGTGCAGTTGGCAGCCAGGTGGTGGCAAGGCTCGCCGGGCGTTCCGCGAATGCTGAATTTGTTGCAGATCAGGCAGACGAGGGTTCACCGATACCCAGCGACACCGTCGAAGACTCTGTCGATCTGGCACGACACGACATCAATTCTACAAGAGCTCCATCCGCCGCAGGGGACCTGACGGAGGCCGAGATGTACGATCTCAGCCTCGTGCCCACTAAGCGCACTACGACCAACAAGGCGCTGCGCAGGGAATGGGAATTGCTGTATGGAAAGCCTTGGCCTAAGGATCCAGCTACGGGTCGGAATATGGATGTGTCTCACGAGAAAGCATTGGCCGACGAAGGGGCAGATCACATATCAAACATCACGCATCGTACGCGAGCGGATCATATTAAACGCCACAGCGACGCAGGAGACTATGCTCGCTGGGCAAGAAGAAGATGGCTCAAGCAAAAAATGAAAGGGAACTCAAGCAGTGGCGAGAAACGATAGCGAAGCGAAGCCCGACTTGACTAGCGTCACCCGCCTGCCGGTGGCTGACAGAAGCACGGGCGATGAAGAACTTGACGCTGCACGTCTGGAGGCCCGAAAATATCTTGAATTCTATGATTGGGTTTCAGCCATCAAGGGGGAATACTTCGGATACGGTGCCGATGGCATAATCTATATTTTTCTCTTCGAGATTGTTCCCGGCAGGCCAGAAGTTGACCCTTGGATATGGGTGATCGTTGGCGATCTGCCCTCGACATATCTGCCGGCTGAAGACGCCAGGACACCATACGAGGCGCTGGATGGATATATCGGCGCCATGGAAGAGTGGGTCGAAGCGGCACGGCAAGGAAAGTCCGTTGCGGACTTGATACCGGTTAATGTTCCCGCGAATCCCGCCAACGCTGAAATGCTGGATCGACGTCTCAAATTCCTTGACGAAAGGGTACTGCCGGAACTTCAAGGTGATGTATAGGCCTGCAACTTGGATACACCTGCCCCCAGGCCGGCTGTTATTTTTTGACCGATCGCACGAAGCATGCGGATTTGAGTGCCTGGCGCGGCGAGGGCGCAACGCGCTAAGTCTCCACGCGCCGCTATTCAATATTTCCCATGAAATAGCCGTCGACCGCATCGAGCCTTAGCCGCATGAGCTGACCGTTCGAGCGCAAATGGTTTGCGGCCTGGAAAATCCGCGCGTTGCTAAGGTGGAGAAACGACTGTGGCGGGCTCCCGGGCGCCGACTGCTCGCCGGCCCTGGGGTACATGTTGGCGAAATCCAGCATGGCGCGGCCCAGCACGTCCTGCAGGTCGGCGGGGTCGCTGGAGCCTTGTATCGAGGCGCTGCGCATCTGCCGGCTCAGTTCCTCAAAATACTTCCTGCCGCTGATCAAGGTGCCGGCGATGACCGTGCCGCGTATGAACAGCGTCATGCCGATTTCCAGATTGCCCTCGGCAAACGTCACCAATGCGTTGAGATAGGCGTCGCGAGGGTACGGCTCGGCCGGGTCTGCCTGCGCTTCCTTTACGCTATGTCGCATTTTCTCCCCCCTCAGAGACCGGCATTCAGCCGTGGCGCAAGAAAACCGGATCTCGCGCTGGCGTTCAGCAAAGCCTGGAAAATCACTCGCCCAAAACGACCCCGGACGCAATGATTTGCGCGGTCAGCCTGGTAAGCTTTTCGTGTTTCACCAGCGTCGGCTTTTTATAGATGCGCTTCATTGCAGGGCTCCGCAGGGATTCCACCAACACATCGAACGCGCTCGCCGCGGTTGCGTTCCCTTCGCCCGCCTTTATGCGCCATTTATCCGAAGCAAAAAAGGCCCGACCCGGCGCCAACCGAGACGGGCAGGTGCTGGAGTAGCTGGGTGAGAGCCCAGCATGGA
>NZ_NWQG01000311.1:0-2714 GCF_002529485.1 Mesorhizobium sanjuanii | reverse complement strand
GGATGGCGCTCACATGAGGGATGCGGAAACCTACCAATGGCGATTTGTACGTGTCAAACGTTCAAGTCGATGCGCGCGCGCCGTGCCATGCCACTCCGGTTACATGCCTTCGCCAAACTCTGTTAGCAGTTTCGTCGGTGGGCAAGGCCGGCGCATTCGCCCGCCTTGCCCTTGACTGGAGGGCGGTTGAAGTATTTTCCTGTTGCGGCGTGACGTTGGAAGTTCCTGATGCGGTGCCGCGGCCGTTTTTGGCCAAGGCTTGGAGCGACGCAAATGGCAAGATTGCTGCTGGCAAAGATGGCTTCGGTCGCCGCCTTGGTTTCGACCTCGGTCATGCTGACCGGCTGCTGGACGATTGCAGGAAGGCCCATCATCTGCGATTTCAGCTTTTTGCTGAAAGACGGACGGTGCGCCAAGGTAGCCAAGGTGAGTACGCCTCGACGCGACAAACCGGACTCGAAGCGCGCCAGCTCTCAATATTGATACAGCCACTGATATGCCGCCGTGTTCGGCGCCAATTGCCGGAAGCTGTTTGGGTGGCGGTCTTTGGCTTACGATAGTATTAAAAGCAGATATTAAGACTTTATTGGCGACGAACGTCGAATAATATTTGTCGTATATTAAGGGCCATTCTGCTTGATATATAGTTCAACTTCTCTGTCTATTTCTTTTCGCGTCGCGCGGTCTATTCTCTCGGCTATCTCTGCCTTTGCTTGTTCTCCCTGATCGGCCCGAAGCCTCGCGGCGAGCGAGGCGTTGAAGTAAGCTTGTCGCAGGTTGGGCTTGCCCCCGGTGAATACACCGTCGCGGTGCCCCCAGGCGAGACGGACGTAGGCGTACTCATTTCCCCGGTTTGCGGAAAGCTCAAGGAGGGTCAGGGCGCGGCGAGGATCGGCAGCCAGCTTGCGGTCGCCTTTCAGATATAGCTGCGCGATAAAATAGGGCGCGTACCTGTTGCCCATGTCGGTTGCGCGCAGCAACAGGTCGCGTCCTCGTGGCACGTCCTTTTTCACGCCTTCGCCCGCGAGATAAGCCTGCCCCAGATTTGCCATCGCATCGATCTGGCCGGTATCGGCTGCTGCTGCATACAACGAGGCTGCCTGGACGAAGTCTTGCTTGACGCCGGTGCCGAGGCGGTAGGCGTCGCCGAGCGCGGTGATCGCATTCGCCCAGCCGCTTGATGCGGCCAAGCGATACCAAAGAACGCCTTCCTCCGGCAACTTCGGGACGCCTTGGCCGGCAATATAGGCGGAGCCGATGTCGGTCCTGGCCCTGAGATTGCCGAGCGCAGCGGCCCGAACGTAGAAGTCGAACGCGCGGCCGTAGTCGATCTCGCGCCCCATGCCGACACGTGCCATGTAGCCCATGTTGATGAGCGCAGCGCTGTACTGCTGCTTGCCGGCCAATTCGTAGAAATGCTCGGCCCAGCTATAGCGCCTGGCGATTTCCAGAACACGGCCGAACTGGAACTGCAGGCGGGGATTGTTGATGTCGGCCGCCAGCGAAAAAGCGCAAGCGCGCAACGCGTCCCGAACGTTGACAAGCCCATTGGTGACACCAGGCACCGCGCGCTGTGGATCGTTGGGATCGGCGGCGTAGAGATCGCAATCCGTGACCATTGTGCGCATGCCGCGCCGCGTGTCGGGCAGGTTGCTCGGCCAAATACGAAAGGTCTCGCTGACGGCGCGCTCGCCGGCCTGCTGGAACACGAATTCCTCGCTCAGCGCCTTGCCGCTCGCCTCGACCGGCGCCGCGGCCGCGATCGAGGTAGAGACCAAATTGCCGTTGACATAGAGCCCGCGCTCGGTCAATGCAGCCACCTTGAAGCGGCTCTTCTCCGTCGCCTCGGCCGCGTAGCGGCTATTCGGGAAGATCCTCCGAAAACGCTCGAAGTCCTCCGGATTCTGGCTGTCGCTGATGAAGGACCACAACACCTCATCGATGGTCAGGCCGCCGCTCGCTTCGGCAGCGTGCTCGGCTTCCGCAACCTGCTTGCCGGCGTCACCTTGGCGGAAGACGAATTTCGTTTCGATCGAGCCGGTGATCCAGGGAATTTGGGAGCCGCCAGTCGCCTGGCGAACGTCGCCTCGCACCGTGCGGAACGTGTCGTAAACATCGAGATTGGGCATGACCAGGGCGTTGGCGAGCGCCGACGAGTAGGGGCTGTTGATGCCTGTCCCGTCATACGCGACCTCACCGGCACTGGTGGCAAAGGCGACAAGCACCTGGCCGCTGCCGGCCTCGGTATAGGCGAGGCCTTGCTGCAACCCCTTCTCCTTGGCGGCCGGATTGTTGCGGCAGGCATCGAGGATGAAGACTTTCACGCCGACCGGATCGTTCTTCACGATGTCGATCAACTCGTTGAGCATCATGGCGTCGGCCGAGACCTCCTTGGCTGACGAGATCCGCGTATCGACGGGGAGCAGGAGGTTCTGGCCGTTATATTGCAGGGCATGGCCGGCGTAGTAGAAGACCGCCATGTCGGCGCCGATGAGATGCGCGCGTATCGCGTCGTTCAGGTCTTTCTCTGCCGATTTCTTGACATCATAAAAGAGCAGGACGTCGAATTTGAGCTCGGTCAAGGTATTGGCGATGAGCTTGGCGTCGTTACGGGGATTGGTCAGCGGCGCAAACGGATATTCGCTATTGCCGACGACAATAGCCGCGCGCCGCTCGGCGTGGGCCTGGGCGAGCCAAAGCGGACTGAACGCGGC
>NZ_NWQG01000310.1:0-2775 GCF_002529485.1 Mesorhizobium sanjuanii | reverse complement strand
GATCATAGCACGGGTGAACTCAATTTTCCTTAGTGCTGTGTCAAATGGATTTGGTTCACGGAAAATCAAGCGGCCATGGAAAACGAACCCTTGATCGACGAACCGCTGAAACGCGAACTCTCCGCGTTGTATCAGGCAGAGAGCCGTCACTATCACAATCTCGCCCATATCGAGGCGATGCTGGCGCTGGCCGGCGATTATCGGGCCTTACTGAACGACCCCGAGGCCGTCGAAGCGGCGATCTGGTTCCACGACGCCATCTATGACAGCCGGGCCAAGGACAATGAGGCCAGGAGCGCGGCACTTGCCGAGGCAAAACTCGCCGGCCGCACCGATGCGGCGCGCATGGAGCGCATCGCGGCGATGATATCAGCCACCGCCACGCACGAGTTGCCCAGCCTTCAAAGCTCTGGCGATGGGGATTTCATCCGCGATCCAGCGCTTTTCCTCGACATGGACCTGGCGATCCTGGGTGCGACGCCGGATGCCTTCGACGCTTATGAGCAAGCGGTCCGCAAGGAGTATGGCTGGGTCGAGGAGCCGATGTGGCGCGCCGGCCGCGGCGCGGTCCTGAAGACCTTCCTCGCCCGCCCGCATATTTTCCACACCGAGGAGTTCCGGCAGCGGTTCGAAGCGCAGGCCAGGCAAAATATGGCGCGCTCGCTCAAGGCGCTGGAGGCTTGAGCGCTGCTGCGACATATCCTGAGGGGCGCCCTCAGAGCGGATTCTCCGCATAGAACTCCAGAACCCGCTGCTTGAAGCTCTTGTCGCCGACAGCGAGCATGTGGTCGCGGCCCTCGATATGAAATGCCCTGGCGTTCGGCATCAAGGCGGCCAGTTCGTCCGGCGAGCCGGCGATGTCGTCCCTGGTCCCCACGCCAATCAGGGTCGGCTGGGCAATGCGCGCGACATCGTCCTCGCTCATCGACGCGCGGGAACCGACGATGCAGGCGGCGAGCGCCTGCCGGTCGCTTCGGGTCTGGTCGGCGAAGGCGCGAAACGAGCGGCCGCGCGCATGGCTGATCGTGCCCGGATCCTCGGCCAGCAGCGCATCGGCGATCGGATCCCAGTCGCCGACGCCATCGACCAGACCGATGCCAAGGCCGCCGAACACCAGTGTCGCCACCTTGTCGGGGTCGGAGAGCGCCAGGAACGCCGACACCCGCGCGCCCATCGAATAGCCCATGACATGGGCGCGTTCGATGCCGAGATGGTCGAGCAGGGCCGCAGCGTCCGAGGCCATCCGGTCCGGCGTATAGTCGGCCTCTTCGTAGCTCTTCGACGAAGAGCCATGGCCGCGATTGTCCAGGGCGATGGCGCGGTAGCCTGCATCGTTCAGCGTCTTGAACCAGCCAGGCGACACCCAGTTGACGTAGTGGCTGGAGGCAAAGCCGTGGATCATCAGCACCGGATCGCCCTCGCCCGACGCCGGCTGGCGATCGAGGAAGGCAAGGTCAAAGCCGTCATGGGAAAAGATCTGCATCGGCTGAATCATTTGTTCCCGCCGATTGCCGGGTGGCGCAACAGGTCGCCATCCTCGATGCCGTCCCTGGCAGCCGTGCCCGCCTTCAGCTCAAGGACGAAACGCACCGGCACGCCGGGCGAGATGATCGCCTCGGATTGTGGCTCACCTTGCTTGATCGCCCGTATCTTGCCGTCCTGGCCGACGAAGATCAGGTCGAGCGGCAGCGGCGTGTTCTTCATCCAGAAATTCACTTCCCTGGGCGCCTCGAACACGAACAGCATGCCGTGATCGTCGGCCATCTGTTCGCGAAACATCAGGCCGGCCTCGCGCTCGGCGGAGGTGTCGGCGACCTCGATGGAGAAGGAGCGTTCCCCGCCCTTCGTCACCGCGATCAGCGGCTGCGGATCGATGGGAAGGATCATCGCCCGGCCATCGGCCGAGGTCGGCTGCTGCGAATAGAAGAAAGCGCCGGCGGCGACGATGACGGCAATTGCGGCGCAGAGCGCGCTCGCCGTCAGCCAGTTCCTGTGAGCCATTCGAAGTCCTCGGCCGGGATCGTCCTAAGGTGTGTTGAGATTCAGGTCAGGCTGAGTCGAAAATGACGGTTTCCGAGAACCGGAGCGGAGCGTACTCAAAGTACGTGAGCACCGGAAGCGCAGGAAATCGCCATTTGCAGGCCAGCCTCACCTGAATATCAACACGCCTTAGTGCGAGACCGGCAAGGTCCCCATATCAGGGTGAATTTCGGCAGCCATAAGGCCTTTGTCACCACGCCCGAAACGGACCAGCACGACCTGACCGGGCCTGAGTTCGGTGATGCCGTAGCGGCGCAGCGTCTCCATATGGACAAAAATGTCCTCGGTGCCCTCGCCCCTTGTCAGGAAGCCAAACCCCTTGGTTCGGTTGAACCATTTGACCAGCGCCCGTTCGAGACCGCTTTCCGGCGTGACCGAGACATGCGTGCGCTGATCCTGCATTTCAGCGGGATGGATCGCCGTGCTGACATCCATCGAGAGGACGCGGAACGCCTGCAAGCCGCGCTCGCCCTGCTTGACGAGGCAAACGACGCGCGCGCCTTCCAGAGCCGTCTGGAAGCCGTCCTTGCGAAGACAGGTCACGTGAAGGAGGATATCGCCTGAAGAGCCGTCATCAGGGAGAATGAAACCGTAGCCCTTGGCCACGTCGAACCATTTGATGGCGCCTGCAATCTCAACGAGATCGGCCGCGTCGCCCCTCTCGTCCCGATTCAAGGCGTCGCTACCGGTCCCGTCCCGCCCCATGAAAGAGGCCTTTTCCCCCATAAGAACGCC
>NZ_NWQG01000309.1:0-2813 GCF_002529485.1 Mesorhizobium sanjuanii | reverse complement strand
GCCCGATACGAAGCGTCGGTGCAAGGGCGTTTTCGCAGCTAGCCGAGGCGCGGGACTTCCGGTTTCCGCCACTCCCGCATCGGGCGATTTGCCAGCACTGGCTGTGCAGAACGGCCCGTTTCGTTTCATCGCCACCTCGCATATGATTGCCGGCGAAATTGTTGGCGAGGATGACTGGAATGGCCGAAGACGTTGACCCCGCGCGCAAGTCGATCGGCGCGCGACGCAACCCCGACAGCGCCGAGGCCATTCTCGTAGCGGCGGAAGCGGTGCTGGTCGAGGCGGGCTATGCCGGCTTTTCGATCGAAGCCGTGGCCAGGCGGGCGCGCGCCGGCAAACCGACGATCTATCGCTGGTGGCCGAGCAAGGCGGCCCTGCTGCTCGAAATCTATCAGCGGGGCAAACGTGTCGACAGTCCCGACACCGGCAATATCGAGGACGATCTCGTCGGCTTCCTCAAAAGCCTGTTTTCGCACTGGCGCGAGACCTCGTCGGGCAGCGTGTTCAGATCGCTGATCGCCGAGGCGCAGTCGGACCCGGCCGCGGCAGCGGCTCTTGCCGGATATTCGAAAGGCCGCCACTCCCATACCGGCCAGATGATCGAACGCGCCAAGGCGCGCGGCGAGGTGGCGGTCGATGTCGATGCCGCCCTCGTCGCCGACCTGATCGGCTCCTTCGCCTGGAAGCATCTTCTCACCAATCGTCTCGACGAGGACGAAGCCACACTACGCAGCGCGGTCCGCTATGTGGTACAAGGCATACTTGCACCTGGTCGTTAGGGGGATCGGCGGCTTGCTTGACAGAATATCTCCGGTGCTGCCGGTCAGCCTGATCATCGTTTCCGACTATCTGACGGCGGATGGCGACGCTGAACTACGGCGCTCGCTGCAGGCCTATGCACAGGACCGCCAGGGCATTCCCGACGAAATCGTCATCATGCTGCCTGGTGACCGGACGTCAGGCAGCCATCATTCGAAAATCGAAGCCGAATTCGCCGGCAAACCTGCCTGGCTCTGCCCGTCGGTGATCGTGGCGACGCATGACAGCGACGAATCCTCGCAACTGAAGGACGCCGCACTCGCATACTGCCGTCATGACCTGGTTGCGGTGGTCGAGGCCGATTGCCTGCCGCGGCCGGGATGGCTGGCGGCCTTGTACGAAACCGTCGAGACGGACCCGCGGCTCGGCGCGGTTTCCGGACGCACCAGCTACGGCGAAGAGAGCATGATGAAAAGGGTGATGTCGCTGCTCGACCGCGGCTTCATCGAGCGCCGCAACCGCCATGGCCAGGTCATTCATGCCAGCAACAATGGCGCGCTCTACCGGCGCCAGGTGCTCGAACGCCATCGCTTCGAGGCCGATCACGGTCCCTTCGTCAGCTCGCATCTGCGCCAGCACGCCATGCTCAAGGACGGCGTCGCCATGGAGGTCGCGCCCAGGGCCGTCTCGATCCACGCCTATGAGGGATTGGGTTTCATCTGGGACGTCAGGCGCAACAAGGGCTACCAGTTCGCGCGGATGGAGCGGCGCCGGAAACCGCATCGCTCGAAGCTCGGCCTCGCTTGGCGCGCCGTGGCGACATCGTTCAAGGAAAACCGTCAGACCGCTCAGGCCGTGGGCAAGGAATTCTGCCGCTGGACGGACTGGCCGCTGTTCTGGGCAATGATGGTGCTGGTGCGATTCCCGGAATTCTCTGGCGCGCTCGCCGCCGATGATCCGGCGGCATTCAAGGCATCGACGCATTATCGGTAGGGTGGCGGGATCGTTGGTGGCGGGACGAAACATGGTCCCCAGTCACAATCCAATTGTCGAAGTTTGTGCCGCCTCCAGCCTCTCAAGACCTGGGTTCCTCGCCCCCGCAAAGCGGGGGAGAGGTGGCCGCGAAGCGGACGGAGAGGGGGCTTTCGTAGGGCGCTGCCCCCTCTCCGTCTCGGCTTCGCCGAGCCACCTCTCCCCCACTTTCGTGGGGCGAGGAACCCAAGCTGGATTGAAGCCAGCTTCGCCGACGGCGGCCTTACTTGGCGCTTTCCAGCGTGTCGACCGTCTTCTTCAAATTGGCGTCGGGGATTTCGACCTTGGCGGCGGCGCGCAGTTGCTTGACCAGCGCGAAATATTTGTCGCGGATGACCGCCTGCTTGGCCTGGTCCTTGACCTCGTCGAAGGCCGGCGGCTGCTTGGTGCGCTTGTCCTCGAGCTTGATGACGTGCCAGCCGAACTGCGTCTGCACCGGCTGCTCGGTGTATTTGCCGACCGCCAGCGCAAACGCCGCCTTGTCGAATTCCGGCACCATCTGTCCCGGTCCGAACCAGCCGAGGTCGCCGCCGCTGGTCTTGCCCGAGGGATCGCTGGTGTGCTCGTTGGCGAGCTTCTGGAAGTCGGCGCCGCCGTCGAGCTGCTTGATGATCGCGTCGGCTTCTTCCTTCGTCTTCACGAGGATGTGACGGGCATGCACCTCGTTGGTGGGTGGCGTGTTGGCGATTTCCTGGTCGTAGCGGGCACGAACCTCGGCATCCGTGACCTTGTCGACGACACCCTTCTCGACCATTTCGCCATGCAGCGCGCGCTGCTGCAGGAACGCCATGCGGCGCTCGAAGTCGGGATCCTTGTCGAGGCCGGTGGCCACCGCCTGGGCCGCCATGACCCTGATTTCGATCGCCGCCGAAAGTGCCGCCGCACGCCGCTGTTCGGGCGGCAGCTGCGCGAACTGCTGCGACAGCTCGCCTTCGGCAAGCCCAAGGTCCGCCTCGGTCAGCGTCTGGCCGTTGACGGTCGCCACCACGGCGTTCGGATCGACCGGCGCCGCCGGCGCGGGT
>NZ_NWQG01000308.1:0-3311 GCF_002529485.1 Mesorhizobium sanjuanii | reverse complement strand
GTTGTAGGCGTACGCCCCGCCATAGGCGCCACCCGCCGCACCCCCTACGCCGCTTCGGGCGGCAAGGCCCGTCAAGCCGTTCTCCGCCGCCGCGCCAACGCCTGCCCGGCCTAGCAAACCGAACAAACCCTTCGTCAGGCCGTATCCGCTCAAGCCGGCGCCGAGGGCTTCCGCTGCCCAGCCGGCCGAGCCTGCTCGGTCCGCGGCATCCTCGGTCTCGGCCTGCTGATTTTTGAGAAGGTCCTCGTAGTTCCCGCCCGACAAGACGGAGTCCAGCTTAGCGGAGATCGCGTCCGCACCTCCCGCAGCCCCGCCCTTAGCCGTAAGGCGACCGACATCAGAGAACGCCAAGCCGAATTGCTGTAGCCACGGCATGGTGCTGTACTGGGCTCGGGCCGGATGTTCCCCTATCCACGCCAGCCCGTTCTTGAGCACTGCAACCTGGGCTTCCAACAACTCTGGCGTGACGCTCGGATTCTGAGCGGCCTTGGCTCGCCATTGGGCTTCCGCCGCCAAAGAAATCTGTTCGGCCATCGCCTTGCGTGCATCCGGGTCGCGAACCGCCAGGACGATCGAACTCAATTCAGCAAGACGCTTTTCGAACGGCGCGCTTTGGTCGATATATTTCGCGGCCTGTTGGTCAGCTGCTGCCCAGGGTAGAGGCAATATTCTGTCGAAGCCCATCTCTTGCTGTGCAGCGACGGCCCAGGTTACGGCAGTCCAGTAATCCTCCGGGGTTGAGATCTTGCTCCAGTCCGGAGCCTTGTCTGGGAAGAGTTGGCTGACGTAACCGACGGGATCGGCGCGCCTGGCGCCCAGCACCAATTGCGCGGCGCCGGCCTTTATCTCGTATTGCTCGCGCTCTTCCTGTGAGCCGTAGGGGCCGAGTTCAAAATCCCGAATCTGGGCGTGTATCGCCTGGTTCGAGACGGGGCGCATTTCGAAAACCTGGCGGCCGACGTCAGCCGTTATGTTGAAGGCTTGGAGCCGCTTGCCGCCCTCTTCGACGCCGTAAACGGCAGTGAAGTCTTCAGCGCCGGGTGTCTTGCCGGAATAGGTGCCGGTATTGGCAATGGCCGCCGGCGCATTCTGGTAGGCGAGGTCGATATTGGCGCGCGCATCGACCAGCTGCGCCGTCATCGCCACCTGCGCCTTCTGGCCGAGGTCCCGCACGGCGTCCGGCGACAGATCGGCGATCCAAGGAGCCGCAGCCCAAACGGCCTTTCCGTCGTGCTGCACGGAATTTCTGTGGCGTTCGTCAGGCGGCAGGCCACCTGCAAGCGCTTCGCGCCGAGCCGGCGTCTCTGGTCCATTCGACCGAGGTTCGCCCGCAGCCTCAACCGTGTCGTCCTTGGTCTTGCTTCCAGCCTGTGCCGCGACCAGCATCTCGGCGGCGCGCTTCGGATCCTGGGCGATCATCGCCTGGACCAGCGCCTTGGCCGTATTGCTGCGCCAGGCCGCTTCCGCCGCTTGCCGGGCGAGCGGGTTGCCGATCTTGGCGATCAGGTCGGAGCCGTTCTGCCGGATCGCCTCGAAGTTTGCGATATCGTTCGGATCGCTTTTCGCGATGGCGCTGGTCGAGATGTTGTCGACCTTGGTCCACTCGGCCAGTTCATAGTCGTCGCGCTGTGCCTTCTCGCGTTGCGCCATGCGCCGCGAGCCGACCCCGCGCACCACTTCCTTCTGCCTGGCGAAACCGGCGCGCTGGCTCTCGGGTATGTTCGGCAGCGCATTGTCGAACAGCGTGTCGAACAGGCCTATCTTGAGCACGCGGCCGGTGCGCGGATCGACCTGGCCATACATGGCCTCGTGTAGGCCGCTGCCGTCGGCCGGCGCTTTCGCCGCTACCTCGTCTTCCGCCTGCGTGATCTGGCCGTTGAACCGGCGGCGCGCAAGGTCGGCGTCGAACGCCTCCTGCCGCTCTTTCATCTGCCGGTAGTGCTCGGCGACAGCGGAAAGCTCGTCGCCAAGACCCTGCATGGCGCCGCCGATCGGCGACCCCTGCGGGTATTGCACCCCGTTGCCGGTATCGAGCCGGCGCTGGGCAATATGGAGAGGAATGGTCGCCATCAGTAGAGGCCTCCCGTGGACAAGCCGCCGGGCGGCGGCGGGAAGGCGCCCTTGCCGAAGGTCACGGCCTTGGTCGGGTCGTAGAGGCCTGAGAGACCCGGGATGAGATTGCCGCCGGCCTTGAAGATCGACGCCGTGGCCGCCTGCCTGCCGGAGAAGCGCGAGATGGCGGCCTGCGTGTTGAGACTGTTCTGGCGCAGTTGCGAGCTGTATTGGAGCGCCTTGAGGTCCATCTGGCCCTGCCTGGCGTTGGCGGCCAGCACCTCGGTCGGCGAGCCTGCTATGCCGACGCCGGAAGCGCCCGCCTGGGCGCGCGCCTGTGCCTGCAGGAGATCCTGCTTGTGGCGCTCCTGGCTCTGCTCGAAGGCGGTTGACTGGGCGTCGGCCTGCGACTGCTGCTCATAGGCCTTGGCCTGGTAGTCGGCCATCTGCTTCGACTGCTGGCCTTCGACCAGCGCACCGCCGACCGAAAGTACGGTACCGAGAAGGGCAAGTGTGCACATGGTCAGCCTCGCTCGCCCAGGGGTTTGCTTGCCGGAATGAATTTGCTCTTGACGCCCTCGACCGGCGCGCCGGGCGCCGGCCGCGGATCGAGCGCGCCGCCGGGGCTGAGGAAGGAGAGCAAAAGCCTGTCGGCCTGAATTGCCGGGCGGCTGAGGCGGGCCGGTGCGGCGGCTCGCACGCCAGCCATGGCGGTGCGGCGGATGGTGGCCAGGTTGACCTTCAGGTCGGCGGCGCCGGCGGCATCGAACAGGCCGTTGGCGGTGGTTATGGCGCGGCTCAAGGCATCGGCCTCGAACAATTCCTGGCGCAGTTGCTCGATCAGCCGGTGGACACTCTTCCAACGCTCGCCGATGGTGACGGCCTTGGCCTTGATATCCCCGCCCAGTGCCGCGACGTCGGCCCGGGCCTCGCTCCGAGCAGCCTCGGCGCGGCGCTTGTCGGCGCCGTCGACTATCTTTTCGATGAGCGCGATTGCGTCGTTGCAGTCGTCGAGCGTGGCCCGCACGGCTGCCAGATCGCCGTCGCCGAAGATCGCGCGGTCCTCGGCCTGTTGCAGTTCGTGCCTGCGGGCGATGGCGTTGTTGAGGTCGGTGTCGAGCAAGGCGATGACGGCAGCGAAATCGGCAGCCGTCCGCGCCTTGCCGAGATCTTCGGCATGGGGGTGAGTCACGGGTGGGTTCCTTGATGGGGGAAGCGATGGAGGGCGGAGCGAGTGATCTCCCCCCACGGGGGGAGAT
>NZ_NWQG01000307.1:0-3351 GCF_002529485.1 Mesorhizobium sanjuanii | reverse complement strand
CCATTTGACACAGCACTAAGGAAAATTGAGTTCACCCGTGCTATGATCTGGCTTATAGGTGCGGCCGGAGAATAGGCAAGCCGGCAGTCCGGAGAGCTTCGATGAACAGCATTACCATTGCCCGCCCCAGCATGGTGCAGCCGATCGATCCGATCTGGCGCTCGATCCGTGACGAAGCGATGGAAGCGGTCAACCGCGATCCATTGCTGGCGGCGTTCCTCTATTCGACCATCCTCAACCAGGAAAGCCTGGAGGAAGCGGTCATTCATCGGCTGGCCGAACGGCTCGACCATCAGGACATCGGTTCCGATCTCATCCGCCAGACATTCAAGGCGATGGCGGCCGACGACAAGGACTGGTCGACGACCGTGCGCGTCGACATCCAGGCCTATTACGACCGCGATCCGGCCTGTGACCGTTTCATCATGCCGGTGCTCTATTTCAAGGGCTTTCACGCCATCCAGACCCATCGTCTGGCGCATTGGCTGTGGAACCAGGGCCGCAAGGATTTCGCGCTCTATTTGCAGAGCCGGTCGTCCTCGGTCTTCCAGACCGACATCAACCCGGCTGCCCGCATTGGCAAGGGCATTTTCCTCGACCACGCCACCGGCTTTGTCGTCGGCGAAACCGCTGTCATCGAGGACGACGTGTCGATCCTGCATGGGGTGACGTTGGGCGGCACCGGCAAGGCCGGTGGCGACCGTCATCCCAAGATCCGCCGCGGCGTGCTGATCGGCGCCGGCGCCAAGATCCTCGGCAACATCGAAATCGGCCATTGCTCGAAAGTCGCGGCGGGTTCGGTCGTGCTGTCGCCCGTGCCGCACAACAAGACGGTTGCCGGCGTGCCGGCCCGTGTCGTTGGCGAGACCGGCTGCGACCAGCCTTCGCGGCAGATGGACCAGCTTTTGCCGTCGCAGTCGATGGAGCATGTCGTCAGCTTTGACATCTGACGTCATGCGCGGACCCACAGCTGAATCCGGTTGTAGGCCGGGGGTGTTGTTTCTCTCGCCGGCTTGCCTTTACATCGCCATTGTCGACGTGTCAGAAGCGCGTCTCTAATGCGTGTCGCCCAAAAGTGCGCAGCGGTTTTGGGACAACGACACGCATAAAAAATAAGATCTAAAGCGTGTCGTATGCATCCCCTCGGACGCCACGCGCTTTCGCAAGCCCGACGATCGGAGAGAACTGTTGAAGCCGGACGAAATCAGAAAGCTGGACGCCTATTTCAAGCGTGTCTTCCAGAATCCCAAGCTCGAGGTAAAGGCGCGGCCGCGCAAGGACGATTCGGCCGAGGTCTATGTCGGCGACGAATTCCTCGGCATCGTCTTCAAGGACGAGGACGACGGCGATTACAATTTCTCAATGGCGATCCTGGACATCGACCTGGCCTGAGGGCGGAATTGAGCCTGTTGCCGGGATCAGGCGAACCTGTCAGTCAAAAAGCTTTAGCCAGTTCGGGCGTTTCGCTCAAATCGGTCTTCGGGTCGGGATCGTGTTCTAACGCCCGGTCTTCAGGATGCGTGCGGCCTCGGCGGCGATCGCCGCGTCCAGCGCCTGCCAGTCGCCCAGGAATTCCCGGGGAAAGCGGTAGCTGAGGCTGAGATTGTCGCCGACCTGGATGTCGCGTTCGCAAGGTGCCAGCGATTCCGCCGCGCTCGGTCCGCTCAGGCAGCGCGCCACGAAGGGATCCTTGCCGGGGCGCCCGGCGACCGCCAGCACCTCGTTGAGATAACCTGATTTCTCGGTGAAACCGTAGAGCGTGGTGCCGCCCGGGCCAGGCGTGCCGGGCTGCGCGATCAAGGCGCTGTAGATCGGCGCGAAACGGCCGCTCATGTCGCGCGACATCATCTGCTGCTCGAACGACAGGAAGACGATGTTCCCGCGGGGACCGATGTGGTTGAAATCGTCGCGCGCGGCCGTGCTGTAGCCGTCCATCTCGGGATAGCGCAGATAGAGGTCGAGGCGCGAGGCGATGCCGTCGCGGCGGGCCTGGTCAAAGCGGATGAAATTGGCCGGCACGGCGATGACATTGTTGCCGATGACGATCTTATGGATCGTGGTGTCGTCCGTATAACCGGCCATGGCGATGGAGCGGCCAAACCATTTGCCGCCAAGGCTGATTGCCACCGAAAGCAATGCCAGCGTCGCGAATGCGTAGAACACCCGCTTCATCAGCGTGGAATCGACAGCGGTGAGTTGCGGGCCCTCGGCGGCGGCTGCTTGCTTCATCGCGATCCCCGACATCGACCACTATCCCAAGGTGCCCCCTGGATGTCCCCTTGGGTGTCCTAGGGCGGCACATCAGGCGCGGCATGGCCCTTGCAACGCGCCTGTCGAACGCGACTGTGCGATTTCATGGTAAATGGACGGTAAAGATGGGTCCGGTCGAACACACACTCTTTGCTTTTATGTTTGGGCTGACGGCGTGCGGCCTGGTCGGATCGGCAATGGAGTTGATGTCGGGCCGCCGGCTCGCCTTTGCCGAACCTTATGTGTCGCCGAAGCATATGCTGCGCTCGCTGGCCGCGACGGCATGCGCCGGTCCGCTGATGTTCATCAACGACGCCCTGGATTCCTGGCGGGAAGGCCATATTTCGACACTGGCGCTCATCTCCTGCGGCTGCACCGCGACGATCTGGGCGTTGGCTTTGGGCATCGCGCTGATCGACATTGCATCGCGGGCGGGTGGGCTTCTAGTCTCTGCGAACTTTTAGTGCATGTCGCGCAAAAGCATGCCCTTGGGCTTGACCCGAGGGTGTGCAGCGGTTTTGCGGTAACGATATGCATAAGGCGTAGTGTGAGACGATTCGGAGGCCAAAAATGCCGCTCTATGCGATCGACGGAAAGACGCCCGGTTTCGAGGACGCCGACAGCAACTGGATCGCGCCCGACGCCACGCTGATCGGCGATATCAGGGTCGGCCGCAACGCGGGCTTCTGGTTCGGCGTCGTCATTCGCGGCGATAACGAGCCGATCGTCATCGGCGCCGACACCAATGTGCAGGAACACACGGTCATGCACACCGATCCAGGCTTCCCCCTGACCATCGGGCAAGGCTGCACGATCGGCCACCGCGCACTGCTGCATGGCTGCACGATCGGCGACAACAGCCTGATCGGCATGGGCGCCATCGTGCTGAACGGCGCCAGGATCGGCAGGAATTCGCTGGTTGGCGCTGGCGCCCTGGTCACCGAAGGCAAGGAATTCCCCGACAATTCGCTGATCGTCGGCTCGCCCGCGCGCGTGGTGCGGGACCTGGACGACGCCGCGATCGCCAGGCTGCGCGGCTCGGCCGCGCATTACGTCGCCAACGCCAGGCGCTTCAAGGCGGGGCTGAAGAAGGCCTAGGCC
>NZ_NWQG01000306.1:0-3375 GCF_002529485.1 Mesorhizobium sanjuanii | reverse complement strand
GTTGATGCCCTTTTCGACGCCGGGGATATATTCCTTCGGCACGGCACCGCCGACGATCTTCGATTCGAACTCGAATTCGCTGCTTTCCGGATTCGGCTCGAAGAGCAGCTTGACGCGGGCGAACTGACCGGTGCCGCCGGTCTGCTTCTTGTGCGTGTAGTCCTGCTCGTGCTTGCGGGTGATCGTCTCGCGATAAGCCACCTGCGGGGCGCCGACATTGGCCTCGACCTTGAACTCGCGACGCATGCGGTCGACGATGATGTCGAGGTGAAGCTCGCCCATGCCGGAGATGATGGTCTGGCCCGATTCTTCGTCGGTCTTGACGCGGAAAGACGGATCCTCGGCGGCCAGGCGGTGAAGGGCGAGGCCCATCTTTTCCTGGTCGTTCTTGGTCTTCGGCTCGATGGCGATCTGGATGACCGGATCGGGGAATTCCATGCGCTCGAGGATGACCGGGTGCAGCGGATCGCACAGCGTATCACCGGTGGTGGTATCCTTGAGGCCGGCCAGAGCGACGATGTCGCCAGCGAACGCCTCTTCGACGTCGGCGCGCGAATTCGCATGCATCTGCAGCATGCGGCCGATGCGCTCCTTCTTGCCCTTGACGGTGTTGTCGACCGAGATGCCCTTGGTGAGCTTGCCCGAATAGATGCGGGCAAAGGTCAGCGAACCGACGAACGGGTCGTTCATGATCTTGAAGGCGAGCATCGACAGCGGCTCGTTGTCGTCGGCGTGACGCTCGATCTCGGCGTCTGTCTTGGCGTCGACGCCCTTGATGGCGGGAACGTCGGCCGGCGACGGCAGATATTCGACGACGGCGTCGAGCAGCGGCTGCACGCCCTTGTTCTTGAAGGCCGAGCCACAGAACATCGGGTAGAATTTCACAGCGATGGTGCCCTTGCGGATCAGCGAACGGATCTCGTCATTCGACGGCATCTTGCCTTCGAGGTAATTTTCGAGTGCCGTCTCGTCCATTTCGACGGCGGCCTCGATCATCTTCTCACGGTATTCTTCCGCACTCGCCTTGAGGTCGGCCGGGATCTCGACGATGTCCCAGGCAGCACCCAGCGTCTCGTCGCGCCAGACCAGCGCATTCATCTCGACGAGATCGACGACGCCCTTGAACTCGGTCTCGGCGCCGATCGGCAACTGCATGACGACAGCCTGCGCGCCGAGGCGCGAACCGATCATCTCGACCGAGCGGTAGAAGTCGGCGCCGATCTTGTCCATCTTGTTGCAGAAGATCATGCGCGGCACGCGGTACTTGTCGGCCTGGCGCCAGACGGTCTCGGTCTGCGGCTCGACACCGGCATTGGCATCGAGCAGCGCGATGGCGCCGTCGAGCACGCGCAGCGAACGCTCGACCTCGATGGTGAAGTCGACGTGTCCGGGGGTGTCGATGATGTTGAAGCGGTGCATCTTGCCGTCACGACCCTTCCAGAAGGTCGTGGTCGCGGCCGACGTGATGGTGATGCCGCGTTCCTGCTCCTGCTCCATCCAGTCCATGGTGGCAGCGCCGTCATGGACTTCGCCGATCTTGTGCGACTTGCCCGTGTAATAGAGGACGCGCTCGGTGGTCGTCGTCTTGCCGGCGTCGATATGCGCCATGATACCGAAATTGCGGTAGTCTTCGATTTTATATTCGCGGGCCATCGTAGCTGCCTCTCAGTCTCGTTCGCGCTTTACCAGCGGTAGTGCGCGAAGGCGCGGTTGGCTTCTGCCATCTTGTGGGTGTCTTCACGCTTCTTGACGGCGGTGCCGCGGTTGTTGGCCGCGTCCATCAGCTCGCCGGAGAGGCGGTCGACCATGGTGGTCTCGTTGCGGTTGCGGGCGGCGGCGATCAGCCAGCGGATGGCCAATGCCTGACGGCGCTCGGGGCGCACGTCGACCGGAACCTGGTAGGTGGCCCCGCCGACGCGACGCGAACGCACTTCCACATGCGGCGCGACATTGTCGAGCGCCTGATGGAAGACGGTAACCGGCTCCTGCTTGGTCTTCGACTGGACCTGGTCGAGCGCGCCGTAAACGATGGTCTCGGCAACCGACTTCTTGCCATCATACATGACGGCGTTCATGAACTTGGTGACGATCAGATCGCCGAACTTGGGGTCCGGATTGATCTCACGCTTTTCTGCACTGTGACGACGGGACATGGCTTTTGTCTCTCAATCTCTCATAGCCCGGCGCAGTCAAAAAAAGCGCCGAAGCCGGAAAACCCTTACTTCGGACGCTTGGCACCGTATTTCGAACGGCGCTGCTTGCGGTTCTTCACGCCTTGCGTGTCGAGCACGCCGCGGATGATATGGTAGCGCACGCCCGGAAGATCCTTGACGCGGCCGCCGCGGATCATGACCACGGAGTGTTCCTGAAGGTTGTGGCCTTCGCCGGGGATGTAACCGATCACTTCAAAACCATTGGTCAGGCGGATCTTGGCCACCTTGCGCAGCGCCGAATTCGGCTTCTTCGGCGTCGTGGTATAGACGCGCGTGCAGACGCCCCGCTTCTGCGGGTTCTGCTGCATGGCCGGGACCTTGTTGCGCTTCACCGGCGCAATGCGCGGCTTGCGGATCAGCTGGTTGACGGTAGGCATTAAACCCTCTTGTCTCTCAATTCCGTGTCTCGCCCGGTCAGGGCCGCTCAAAGCGTCATTTCCATACGCAAATTCGGGCCACAAACCGCGCCTCGCGGTCTTGCCCGAACAAATGGCAGAGGAAGCGGAAGCCGCTTCATGCACGCCGGAAATGTCTTTTCGCTCGTAAAACGAACCCTGTTTGAGGCAAACTCCAAAGCGTGTCGCTTCGGAAGCGAGAGCCTCACATCGGTTCTGACTGGGCGGCTTCTACTCGCAAGCCTGATGTCCGTCAACCCCGGAGCGCCAAATATTGCGCGCCAACCGGGGCTTGGCAGCCATGCGAAAAACGCATGTAATTTTCTTTCGCCATTTTGCAAGAGCTGGGAAGAAAGTGACCGGGTTCTGGCTGTCATGCGGTCATGCTTCATGCGAAAGAGCGGCATGAACGGCGCAATCCCCTGCCCGCCAACACTATACAGAGGAATCGGTCCGTGAACGACAATGAGGAACGCCCGGTCACCATCATCACCGGCCGGGTGTGGAAAAGAAAGGGCGGCAAGCCGGAAGGCGTCCACGTCATGCTGGTCGCGCCCGACGACGATTCGGCGGTGCGGCGCACTCTCGAATCACTGGCGGCCGAAGGCTATGCCGAGGCCGAGCTCGATCAGATCGGCGACATGGAGGGCGTACCCGACGACGAGCCGCATCTGTCGGCCTACCAAGGCGCGCTCGAGGGCGAAGTCTCGATCGTCACCTTCGACGTGCCGCTCTGACGAAGAGCAGATCCGGGCGAAGGGCTAAGC
>NZ_NWQG01000305.1:0-3706 GCF_002529485.1 Mesorhizobium sanjuanii | reverse complement strand
TCGTTCATCAGCACAATCACCGTCTTCGGCACGCCGCTCGACGTGACGCTGTCGGAACTGGCGATCGAATCCTTTTTCCCCGCCGATGAGCAGACACGTTCGGCCCTGGTGCGGTTGGCGAAAGAGCGGGCCCAGTCGTCCTGATCAGCCCGGAGGCGGCGCGGCCTTGCGGGTGCGGGTGCGCTCCAGCCCGAGCTGACGCTCACGCCAGATGATGAAGATACCGGCGGCGACGACGATCACGCCGCCGACGAGCATGTGAACCGTGGGAACGTCACCGAAGACCAGATAGCCGACGATGACACCCAGGATCATCGACGTGTATTCGAAGGGCGCCACGACTGAGGCCTCGGCATGGCGGTAGGCCGCCGTCATCAGGATCTGAGCGAGCCCACCGCAAAAGCCCGATGCGATCAACAGACCGGCCTGATGGGGCGTCAGTGCCTGCCAACCGAAGGGCAGCGTCATCAGCGCCATGACGCTTGCCGTCGCCGAGAACCACAGCACGATGGTCGCCGTCTTTTCCGTCTGCACGAGGTTGCGCACCAGCAGGATGGCGTTGGCCGAAATCGCCGCGGCGACAAGGGCGGCGATGACGCCCAGCACTTCCTGATCGCCGAGTGCGGCCCCGGAACGCAGCAGCGTCAGTTCCGGCCACGTGATGATCAGCACACCGATCAGGCCCACCGCGACCGCGCTCCAGCGGTAGATGCGGATGGCTTCACCGAGGAACATCGAGCTGAACACCACGACCAGCAGCGGCTGCGCGTAATTCAGCGTGATTGCCTCCGGCAGCGGCAGCCGCGTCAAAGCGAAGAAGCTGAGCCCCATGGCACAGACGCCGACAACGCCGCGCGCAATATGGTTGAGCGGACGCTTTGTCGAAAAGGCGGTGCCGAGTTTGCCCTTGAAGGCGAGGAAGGCGATGATCGGAAAGATGGCGAAGAAGGAGCGGAAGAAGGCGATCTGCCCGACCGGTAGCTCCCCCGCTGCCTTGATGCAGGACGACATACCGACGAAGACGGCCACCGACACGATCTTGAGCATGATGCCGGTGAGCGTGGAGTGCCCGCTGGGATGATCATCGGCGCGTGTGGCTTCCACACCCGGCCTGGACGTCACTTCGCTTCTGCTTCCTGGATCAAAGCGGCATCCTCGCGACGCAGCACAGAGGCGCCCATGCCGAACTTCGGTGTGACGACAGTCATGAACGCCTCGCGATGGTGATGATTGAGAAACGAGTGTCCGAAATAGACGCTGCCGCAGTTTTGTCGAGAGGCCGTTTCGTGTAAAGAGCGCCGACTTCGAATTTCTTGGACCAGCGGACCCATCCGCTGCGGGAATGAACAGGAAACCCCGGAATGCGCACCGATACCGGCCAGGTCTTCAAGCTCGAAGACTATCGCCCTAACGACTATCTCATCCCGGAAACCAGCCTGACTTTCCGCCTTTCGCCAGAATCAACGCGCGTCACCGCCGTGCTGACGATCGAACGCCGCGACGGTGTAGCGGTGTCAGCGCCATTGGTGCTGGACGGCGACGGGTTGACGCTGCTGCGTGTCGCCATCGGCGATAGCGACCTCGCGCCGGCGGATTTCCTGGCAACGCCGGATCTTTTGACGATCGTCAAGCCGCCGGCAACGCCGCGCTTCCAACTGCTGATCGAAACCGAGCTGGCGCCGGCGCGCAACGAGGCGCTGATGGGACTCTATCGCTCCAGCAACGTCTATTGCACGCAATGCGAGGCCGAGGGTTTCCGCCGTATCACCTATTTCCTCGACCGTCCCGATATCCTGTCCATCTACACGGTGCGCATCGAGGCACAGCACAATGAGGCGCCGCTGCTTCTGTCCAACGGCAATCCGGCGGGCAGCGGCGACCTCGCCGAGGGCTGGCACTATGCGGTCTGGCACGACCCCTTCCCCAAGCCGTCCTACCTCTTTGCGCTGGTGGCGGGCGCGCTCGGCAAACTCGCCGACAGTTTCACCACCATGTCCGGCCGCAAGGTCGAACTCGGCATCTATGTCGAGCCAGGCAAGGAGCCGCTTGCGAGCTACGCGATGGACGCCCTGAAACGCTCGATGCGATGGGACGAGGAGGCGTTCGGCCGCGAATACGACCTCGACGTCTTCAACATCGTCGCCGTGTCCGACTTCAACATGGGGGCGATGGAGAACAAGGGCCTCAACATCTTCAACGACAAATATGTGCTGGCCGACCAGGAGACCGCGACGGACGCCGATTTTGCCAATATCGAGGCGATCATCGCGCATGAATATTTCCACAATTGGACAGGCAACAGAATCACTTGCCGTGACTGGTTCCAGCTCTGTCTGAAGGAAGGGCTGACGGTTTTCCGCGATCATGAATTCTCCGCCGACCAGCGCTCGCGGGCGGTGAAGCGCATCGCCGAGGTGCGCACGCTGCGGGCGCATCAGTTTCCCGAGGACCAGGGACCGCTCGCGCATCCGGTGCGCCCGCGCCGCTACCGCGAGATCAACAATTTCTACACGGCGACCGTCTACGAGAAGGGCTCGGAAGTGGTGCGCATGATCCGCACCATCGTCGGTGCCGAGACGTTCCGGGCTGGCATGGACCTCTATTTTGAGCGCCATGACGGCCAGGCGGCGACCATCGAGGACTTCATCAAGGTGTTCGAGGATGTCTCCGGCCGCGACCTGTCGCAGTTTTCGCTCTGGTACCATCAGGCGGGCACGCCGAACCTGACCATCAGTTCTGCGCACAATCCGGCATCGGGCGAATTCACGCTCGAGATCGAGCAGTCGGTGCCGCCGACACCTTCGGAGAGCCGCAAGCGGCTGATGCATATTCCGCTCGCCTTCGGACTCGTCGGCGCCGACGGCAAGCCGGTTGCCTGGCGCGATGTCGAGGGCGCCAGTGTCGAGGACGGCGTCATCCATATCCGCAAGCGCCGGCACATGGTGCGCTTCTCGGGCGTTGCCGAACGCCCGGCGCTCTCGCTTAACCGCGGCTTCTCGGCGCCAGTGACGCTTTCGGTCGAACAGAAGGCCGACGACCAGTTCTTCCTGGCCGGCCATGACAGCGACGCCTTTTCGCGCTGGCAGGCGTTCAACACGCTCTTGACCGATGCGCTGATTGCAGCCTTCCGGCAGATCCTTGGCGGCGAGCAGCCGGCTTTCACTGCGCGATTGACCGGGCTTGCCGGCAAGATCGCCGGCGACGAGACGCTGGAGCCTGCTTACCGTGCGCTGGCGCTGGCGCTACCCGGCGAGGCCGACATCGCCCGCGACCTCGGCAGGAACATCGACCCCGACGCCATCTTCGAGGGCCGCCAGGCACTGGCTATCGCGATCGCTGCGGCCAACCGGGAAATGTTTGCCGGCCTTTACGATCGCCTGGCCGACAAGGATGCGTTCAGCCCGGACGCGGCGAGCGCCGGGCGGCGGGCACTGCGCAACATCCTGCTCGACTATCTCTCGCTGCTGCCAGGGGGTGCTGCGCTTGCCGCCCGGCATTTCCAGTCGGCGACCAACATGACGGACCGCGCCACCGCGCTCACCGTGCTTGCGCTCCGCCACAGCGGTTCGCCCGAGGCGGTCAAGGCGCTGGCCGACTTCGAAGCGAAATACGCGCACGATGCGCTGGTGATGGACAAATGGTTCCAGATCCAGGCCAGCGTGCCGGGTCCGCAAACCGTCGAGGCGGTGCGCGCGCTGACCAGCCA
>NZ_NWQG01000304.1:0-701 GCF_002529485.1 Mesorhizobium sanjuanii | reverse complement strand
GTTATATATCTGGGGTATATTCATCGCTTTGAATCCGAATAATTCTGAAAAATGCCGGCGGTCAACAGCATGCCGCCGCCGGTGGCTGAACGCTTGTGCCGGCATCGTCCCGCAGCTGCGGGCAACGTCCGATGGCCATCTGAAGGCCTGCATTCGCGACGACACCGCCCAAGGGCGATTGTCCGACACGACAAGCGATCAAAGCCATCTATCGCCATTGGGCGGCGCGGTCACGACCAAAACGAATGAGCCGTTCGCGATCGAGCGCTGCGAGGTTGCACTTCCCCAAATGCCGTTGGAGCATATCGAGGGCCGCGGCCTTGGAGCGGCGAGGGGACTTGCATACATCGCACATGTCGTCGATATGAAGGTCTATCAGTTCGCCGAAGGTTTTCAGGCGCGCTATGCGGGACTTGGTCGGCGTCTCACCTCGATCGACCTGGCGCTCGGCATCGGTTGCCCAGCGCCGTGCGTCGTCTCGGCGCAGGAAGGTCTTGCTGACGTAGCGACCTTTGCGACGGACTTGGACACGCCAGGAGCCGGACGAGAGCTTTGTGTAGGTGGCCATTTTTTCGTGTGCGCTCCGTGTGCACTGAGAGAGATCGAAACGTGGCGAAAAGGGTCGTATTCTGGCGTAAATTCGTGTGCACCCGGCAGGTTCCAACGGTTTGTTGTTAACGAAAAAATGGTGAAAAATCAAA
>NZ_NWQG01000303.1:0-3061 GCF_002529485.1 Mesorhizobium sanjuanii | reverse complement strand
GCTCTACACCGAGATGGTGGTGGCCGACGCGATCATCCAGGGTGCACGCGAGCGGCTGCTCGGCTTTGATGACGCGGAACATCCGGTCGCATTGCAGCTTGGCGGCTCCGATCCGCGCAAGCTTGCCGAGGCGGCGCGCATCGGCGAAGCCTTCGGCTATGACGAGATCAACCTCAATGTCGGCTGCCCGTCGGACCGCGTCCAGTCGGGCACGTTCGGCGCCTGCCTGATGAAGACGCCGGTTCTCGTCGCCGATTGCGTCGCGGCGATGAAGGCTGCCGTGAAAATCCCCGTCACCGTCAAATGCCGCATCGGCGTGGACGAACAGGATCCGGAGCCGGCGCTCGACGCGCTGGCGGACGGCGTTTTTTCAGCCGGCGCCGACGCATTGTGGGTGCATGCCCGCAAGGCCTGGCTGGAGGGGCTCAGCCCAAGGGAAAACCGTGACATCCCACCGCTCGACTATGACAGGGTCTATCGCCTGAAAGCCAGAAAGCCGAATGAATTCATCGGCATCAATGGCGGTATTCAATCGCTCGAAGAGGCACTTAGGCACATTGATCATGTCGACGGCGCCATGCTCGGCCGCGCCGCCTATCACACGCCTTGCATCCTGGCGGACATCGATGCCACCTTCTATGGCGGCAAATCCGAGCCGTTCGACTTTGCCTCATTGATCGATTCCATGGCGGCTTACGCGGCGCGCCATATCGAGCGGGGCGGCCGGCTTGGCCATGTCACCCGTCACATGGTCGGCCTGTTTCACGGCCTGCCTGGCGCACGCCGCTATCGGCAGATCCTTTCGACCGACGCGACACGGCCCGGCGCTGGGCCGGACGTGCTGAAAACCGCCTTCGCCGCGGTTGATTTGGTCAGGGCAAGCGCGGAAGCCGCCTGAGGGGCTTTATCTACGCATCGTGCTTTCCGAAAATCGATTTCGATTTTCGGGCCGATGCGCTAGTCGCGCAAGATCATGCGGTCGCCGCGCACGTCGAAACCCGACAGCGAACCGATGAAATTCATGCCGAGCAGGCTCTGGCTGAGCATGCCGGGTGCGGCGATCATGACCGGCATGTTCTTGCGAACGATGCCGCCGATCGCCAATTCGTCGGTTCTCACGCCCGCTGCGCGCGCCATGCCGTTGGCGGTCGAGACCGGTATCGTAAAATTGAGCGTGGCTGGATTGAAGCCAGCCGCCTGCGCATCTTGCGCTGTCAGCACGGTGCTGGTCGCGCCGGTGTCGACCACGGCCCGGACCGGCGCGCCATTGACCATGATGCGCGCTTCGAAATGGCCGTTGTCGGCCTTGTCCAGGGTCACCGTGGCGTGGCCGTCCTCCACACCCAGCGCCAGCGGACTGCCAGGAACGAGCCCGGCGGTTACCCGGCTGGCGAAATCCTGCAATTCGTAGCGATACTGGTAGCCGGCGATCAGCGCCAGCACGATGACGCCCCAGGCGCCGAGGCTGCGCGCCATGGTGCCCAGGGGTCTGCCGGATCTGAGCAGGCCGGCGCCGATGAGCGCGACCAATGCGCCAAGCCAGATCAGCCGGCCGAAATCGTTGTTCTCGACGCCGAACGTGCTGCCGGCGGAATCGTTGAAGATGAGCAGGGCCACGCCCACCCCGATCACGATCATCAAGATCCAGAAAAGTCGGTTCATGGGCGGTTCACGATAGAGCGTCGCGTTCACGAGAGAGGCGGGTGCGGCGCGTTTCCCGACGCGGCCTGCGTTCGACCGTTTCCAGCCGGGCCGGCAGCTCGGCCATCACATTTCGGCGTGTTTCCGGCGTCATGTCGATCCAGGCGCCGATTTCTTCGCGCGTGCGACCGCACCCGAAGCAGAAGCCGGTTTTCATATCGATCGAGCAGATCAGGACGCACGGGGATTCTATGGCCGTCATGATGTTCTCTTGGGATTCCCAAGGGAATCCCTTGTCTTGCTTCCACATGGTGCAACGGCAAGGCCAATGCAAGCCCTCCGGAATGCGCCGCTGGCAAGCGCTATCGCGGCACCGGCAGGAGGTTGTGCCGGCCGTGCAACGCGGCTATGCCGCTCGTCAAACCTAGGGGATGATCCTCAACGCCATGACCAGCGCGCTGCCTTTCGACGATTTTCGCAACCTTCTGGCGGCCTTGCCGCCGGCCGAGACGGCGGCCGAAACCAAAGTCCGTGCACTGTTTGCCAAGGCCGACCAGCCCGGGAATTCGCTCGGCCGCATCGAGGACATTGCCGCCTGGCTCGCCGCCTGGAGCGGCCGGGCACCGCCGGTGGTGACACGGCCGTTGGTGGCGATCTTCGCCGGCAATCACGGCGTCACCCGCCACCGCATTTCGCCACGTCCCGTCGCGGCCACCGCGAACGCGGTCGAGCTTTGCGCGGCCGGCGGTGCCGCAGTCAACCAGATCTGTATAGCCAACGACCTCGGGCTGAAAGTATTCGATCTAGCGCTGCACATTCCGACTGCCGACCTCACCGAGGAGGCAGCGCTGGACGAGCGCGGCTGCGCCGCCACCATGGCCTTCGGCATGGAAGCGATCGCCGGCGGCACCGATCTGCTGTGCCTTGGCGACCTCGGCGTCGGCAATTCGACCGTTGGCGCGGCTCTGTTTGTGGCGCTGTTTGGCGGCAAGGGCGCCGACTGGGTCGGGCCCGGATCGGGCGCCGATGCGGCGATGCAGGCGCGCAAGGCGGAAGCGGTCGATGCCGCGATCGCCTTCCACGGCACAAGCCTCGGGGACCCGCTCGAAGCTCTGCGCCGGGTCGGTGGCCGCGAGTTCGCGGCGATCGCCGGGGCCATCCTCGCCGCCCGCATGCAAAAGATCCCGGTGCTGATCGATGGCGTTGCGGCGACAGCGGCGGCAGCCGTGCTTCATGCCGCCAACCCGGCCGCGCTGGACCATTGTCTTCTTGCCGGCCTGTCGCCGGAGCCTGCACATATAAGGGCCGCCGAGCGGCTCGGCCTTCGCCCTCTCCTCGATCTGGGCATCAGCCACGGCGAGGGGGCAGGGGCGGCCCTAGCGGCGGGCCTGGTCAAGGCGGCCGCACTCACCAGCGCGGG
>NZ_NWQG01000302.1:0-3936 GCF_002529485.1 Mesorhizobium sanjuanii | reverse complement strand
CATGCTGGAACTGAGAAACGTCACCAAGACGGTCGGTGCTGTCGAGCATATCCGCGACGTGTCGCTGACGCTTCAGCACGGCTCGCTCAACGTGCTGCTTGGGCCGACGCTTTCCGGCAAGACCAGCTTGATGCGGCTGATGGCCGGCCTCGACGTGCCGGCGTCCGGCTCCGTCTGGTTCGACGGCAAGGACGTCACCGGCATGCCGGTGCAGAAGCGCAACGTCGCCATGGTCTACCAGCAATTCATCAATTATCCGGCGATGACGGTCTATGAGAACATCGCCTCGCCACTGCGTGTGGCCGGCACCGACCGGGCGAAGATCGACAGCGAGGTGCGCAAGGCCGCGGCGCTGCTCAAGCTGACGCCCTATCTCGAGCGCACGCCGCTCAGTCTCTCCGGCGGCCAGCAGCAGCGCACCGCGCTGGCGCGCGCCATCGTCAAGAATGCCAGCCTGGTGCTGCTCGACGAGCCGCTCGCCAATCTCGACTACAAGCTGCGTGAGGAACTGCGTGCCGAATTGCCCAGGATCTTCGCGGCGGCCGGCACCATCTTCGTCTATGCCACGACCGAGCCGCACGAAGCGCTGCTGCTTGGCGGCAACACGGCAACATTGTCGGAAGGCCGCATTACCCAGTTCGGGCCGACGATCGACGTCTTTCGCAGGCCGAACGACCTCGTCACGGCCAGGACCTTTGCCGATCCGCCACTCAACACCATCGTGCTGAAGAAGAGCGGTTCGAGCTTCCTCCTCGATGGTGGGGTGAACCTACCGGTGCCGGCTGAGCTCGCCGGTATTGCCGATGCGAGCTACACGATCGGCTTCCAGCCCCACCATCTCTCTCTTGCGCGGCCAAGCCCGTCGGCGGTTTCGGTGAAAGCCAAGGTCTCGGTCACCGAGATCACCGGTTCGGAAAGCTTCGTGCATCTCGACTTCGCCGATGTGCGCTGGGTGATGCTGGAGCACGGCATCCTGGCGTTCGAGCCGGACCAGATCATCGAGGTGTTCATCGACCCTCGGCACATCATGGTCTTCGACGCCAACGGCCGCTCGGCTGCGGCGCCGCAGATGCTGGCGGCTTGAGGGAGGAGGGCACATGGCGCGCATCGACTGCAACCATATCCGCCACGCCTACGGTTCCAATCCGAAGTCGGACAAGGACTATGCGCTGAAGGACGTGCATCAGGTCTTCGAGGATGGCGGCGCCTATGCGCTGCTTGGGCCGTCGGGCTGCGGCAAGACCACGCTGCTCAACATCATCTCGGGATTGCTGCATCCCTCGCACGGCCAGTTGCTGTTCAACGGCAGGGACGTGACCAACCTGTCGACGCAGGAGCGCAACATCGCCCAGGTGTTCCAGTTCCCGGTCATCTACGACACCATGACCGTCTACGACAATCTGGCCTTCCCGCTGCGCAATCGCGGCGTGCCGGAGGCCGATGTCGACCGCAAGGTGCGTGAGACGCTGGACATGATCGACTTGGCGTCATGGGCCAGGAAGAAGGCGAGGGGACTGACCGCCGACCAGAAACAGAAGATCTCGCTCGGCCGGGGGCTGGTGCGATCCGACGTCAACGCCATCCTGTTCGACGAGCCGCTGACCGTCATCGACCCGCATATGAAGTGGGTGCTGCGTTCGCAGCTTAAGCAGCTTCACCGCCGCTTCGGCTACACCATGGTCTATGTCACGCACGACCAGACCGAGGCGCTGACCTTCGCCGACAGGGTTGTCGTCATGTATGAGGGCGAGATCGTGCAGATCGGCACGCCGGCCGAACTGTTCGAGCGGCCGCGCCACACCTTCGTCGGCTATTTCATCGGCTCGCCCGGCATGAACGTCATGCCGGTGGCGATCGAGGGCAAGACGGCTACGCTCGGCAGCCAGCGCATCGAACTGCCCGGCGCGCCCCAGGCCGCAACCGGCCCGGTCGAACTCGGTATCCGTCCCGAATATGTCAGGCTTGGCCGCGAGGGCATGTCGGTGAAGGTCAGCAAGGTCGAGGATGTCGGCCGCCACAAGGTGGTTCGCGCCAATCTCGAAGGCCGCGAGATCGCCGCCGTCATCGGCGAGGACGAGACCGTGCCGGCGGAGCCTAAGGTGCGCTTCGAGCCGGCCCGCATCAACATCTATGCCGATTCCTGGCGTGTCGAGATGGGGGCGTAGATGGAAAAGACCTGGAACAACAAGGCCTGGTTCCTGGTACTGCCGGTGCTGGTGCTGGTGGCGTTCTCGGCCGTCATCCCGCTGATGACCGTCGTCAACTATTCGGTGCAGGACACGTTCGGCAACAATGTCTTCTTCTGGGCCGGCACGGAATGGTTCGAGGAACTGCTGCATTCCGACCGCTTCTGGGAAGCGATGGTCCGCAATCTGGTCTTCTCCTTCATTATCCTCGCCATCGAAGTGCCTCTCGGCATCTTCATCGCCCTAAACATGCCGAAGAAGGGTTGGGCGGTGCCGGTCTGCCTGGTGCTGATGGCACTGCCGCTGTTGATCCCGTGGAATGTCGTCGGCACCATCTGGCAGGTGTTCGGCCGCAACGACATTGGCCTCTTCGGCTACTACGTCAACGCGCTGGGCATCGACTACAATTATGGACAGGATCCGATCGACGCCTGGGTCACCGTCATCATCATGGATGTCTGGCACTGGACCAGCCTCGTCGTGCTGCTCTGCTATGCCGGCCTGGTCTCCATCCCGGATGCCTTCTACCAGGCGGCCAAGATCGATGGCGCGTCGCGCTGGGCGGTGTTCCGCTACATCCAGCTGCCGAAGATGAACCGGGTGCTGCTGATCGCCGTGCTGTTACGCTTCATGGACAGCTTCATGATCTACACCGAACCTTTCGTCGTTACCGGCGGCGGCCCAGGCAGTTCGACGACCTTCCTGTCGATCGACCTGGTCAAGACGGCGCTCGGTCAGTTCGACCTTGGTCCCGCGGCGGCGATGTCGCTGGTCTACTTCCTCATCATCCTCCTGCTGTCATGGGTGTTCTACACCGTGATGACCAATTACGACGCGGAGCGCTGAGATGAGCAGCGCTAATCAACGAACGACAAGGCAGGACAGAGTGAACGAAACGACGGCTTCGGAAGGACTTTCCAGTGCCATGTCGCAGGACCAGATCGCGCGGCTGATGCGCCGGCGCGGCGAGGAATCGCGCTGGTGGTGGATCGTGCCGACGCTCTACATCATCGTCCTGCTTTTACCGATCTACTGGCTCATCAATATGAGCTTCAAGACCAATGCCGAGATCGTGTCGTCGCTGACGCTCTATCCGCACGCGCCGACGATCGCCAATTACGTCACCATCTTCACCGACGCGTCCTGGTACTCGGGCTATATCAATTCGATCACCTATGTGGTGATGAACATGGTGATCTCGGTGGCTGTGGCCTTGCCTGCGGCCTACGCCTTCTCGCGCTATCGCTTCCTCGGCGACAAGCATCTGTTCTTCTGGCTGCTGACCAACCGCATGGCGCCGCCGGCGGTGTTCGCGCTGCCGTTCTTCCAGCTCTACTCGGCCTTCGGCCTGATCGACACCCATATCGCGGTGGCACTGGCGCACTGCCTGTTCAACGTGCCGCTGGCGGTGTGGATCCTCGAAGGCTTCATGTCAGGCGTGCCGAAGGAAATCGACGAGACCGCCTATATCGACGGCTATTCGTTCCCGCGCTTCTTCATCAGGATCTTCATGCCGCTGATCGCCAGCGGCATCGGCGTCGCCTGCTTCTTCTGCTTCATGTTCTCATGGGTGGAACTGCTGATCGCGCGCACGCTGACGACGACCGACGCCAAACCGATCGCCGCCACGATGACCCGAACCGTCTCCGCCGCCGGCATGGACTGGGGTCTGCTCGCCGCCGCAGGCGTGCTGACGCTGATACCCGGCGCGCTCGTCATCTGGTTCGTGCGCAACTACATCGCCAAGGGC
>NZ_NWQG01000301.1:0-4191 GCF_002529485.1 Mesorhizobium sanjuanii | reverse complement strand
GCATTCATCTGCCGCTCGAACCCCTGCCCGGCCATACGTCGCGTGGACGGCTGGAGCGCGTGCTTCGGCGCGGCGAATTCGCGGTGACCACCGAGCTCAACCCGCCCGACAGCGCCGATCCCGAAGACGTCTATAACCGTGCGAAAATCTTCGACGGCTGGGTCGACGCCATCAATGCCGTCGATGCGTCGGGCGCCAACTGCCACATGTCATCGGTCGGCATCTGTGCGCTGCTGACCCGCATGGGTTATGCGCCGATCATGCAGATCGCCTGCCGCGACAGGAACCGCATCGCCATCCAGGGCGACGTGCTGGGCGGGGCGGCGATGGGCGTCGCCAACATGCTGTGCCTGACCGGCGACGGCGTACAGGCCGGCGACCAGCCCGGCGCCAAGCCGGTGTTCGACCTCGACTGCATGTCGCTGCTGGAGACCTGTCGCATCATGCGCGACAACGGCAAGTTCCTGTCCGGCCGCAAGCTGACGACGCCGCCGCAGCTCTTCCTCGGCGCTGCGATCAATCCTTTCGCGCCGCCGATCGATTTCCGCCCGCATCGGCTGGGCAAGAAGATCGCCGCCGGCGCACAGTTCGTGCAGAGCCAGTACTGCTTCGACGTGCCGATGTTCCGCACGTATATGCAGAAGGTCCGCGATCTCGGCTTCACGGAAAAATGCTTCATCCTATGCGGCGTCGGGCCGCTGGCTTCGGCCAAGACCGCCAAATGGATCCGCTCCAACGTGCCGGGCATCCATATCCCTGACGCGATCATCAAGCGGCTGGAGGGCGCCCAGGATCAGAAGAAGGAAGGCAAGCAGCTCTGCATCGACATCATCAACGAGGTGAAGGAAATATCAGGCGTTTCGGGCGTCCATGTGATGGCCTACCGCCAGGAGGAATATGTCGCCGAGATCGTCGATGAATCGGGCGTGCTGAAGGGCCGCCAGCCATGGAAGCGCGAAATCCGCCGCGACGACCAGATGGTCGCCGACCGGCTCGACCGCATATTGCACGACGACATTACCGAAACGCAGGTCGACATGGTCAAGACGGCGCATTGATGATGCCAACCGTGACCATTCGCTTGATCGAAATCAGAAACGATATAAAGAACTCTTTATATCACGACGGAGAGATTTCATGACCCGGACGATCGTCGCCTCGGCGACACGAGAAATCATCATCGGCTTCGACCAGCCCTTCTGCGTGATCGGCGAGCGCATCAACCCGACCGGCCGCAAGAAGCTCGCCGCCGAAATGGTGGCTGGCAATTTCGAGACCGTCATCAAGGACGCGCTAGAGCAGGCCGCCTGCGGCGCGACCATGCTCGACGTCAATGCCGGCGTCACCGCCGTCGACCCCAACGCGACCGAACCGGCGCTGCTGGTGCAGACGCTGGAGATCGTGCAGGGCCTGGTCGACCTGCCGCTGTCGATCGACAGTTCGGTGACCGCCGCCATCGAGGCGGCGCTCAAGGTCGCCAAGGGCCGGCCGCTGGTCAACTCCGTCACCGGCGAGGAAGAAAAGCTCGAAGCCATCCTGCCGCTGGTCAAGAAGTACAACGTTCCGGTCGTCGCCATCTCCAACGACGAGACCGGCATTTCGATGGACCCGGACGTGCGCTTCGCCGTCGCCAAGAAGATCGTCGAGCGCTGCGCCGATTTCGGCATTCCGGCGCATGACGTCGTCGTCGACCCGCTGGTGATGCCGATCGGCGCGCTGGGCGACGCCGGCCGCCAGGTGTTCGCGCTGCTGCGCCGTCTGCGCGAGGAACTCAAGGTCAACACCACGTGCGGCCTGTCCAACATCTCGTTTGGCCTGCCACACCGCCACGGCATCAACGCCGCCTTCATCCCGATGGTGATCGGCGCCGGCATGACCTCGGCGATCATGAATCCGGTGCGGCCGCAGGAAATGGAAGCGGTGCGCGGCGCCAATGTGCTGAATGGCACCGACGAGAACTGCACCAACTGGATCAGGACCTACAAGGACTACAAGCCGGCCGAAGGTGGCCAGGCGGTCGCGGCACCGACGGCGGTCAACGCGCCAGGCGAAGGCGGCAATGGCGGCCGCCGGCGCGGCGGCCGTGAAGCCCGTATGGCCAAGGGATAAGCGCGCAATCGTGAACTCTCCTGCCAACATCACCGACCCGCTCGTGCTGTTCATGCCGTCGGGCAAGCGCGGCCGGTTTCCGGTCGGCACGCCGGTGCTCGATGCCGCGCGCCAGCTCGGCGTCTATGTCGAGAGCGTGTGCGGCGGACGCGCCACGTGCGGGCGCTGTCAGATCGAGGTGCAGGAAGGCAATTTCGCCAAGCACAAGATCGTCTCTTCCAATGACCACATCTCGCCCAAGGGCGCCAAGGAAGAGCGCTACGAACGCGTGCGCGGCCTGCCCGAGCGGCGGCGCCTCTCCTGCTCGGCGCAGATCCTCGGCGACCTCGTCATCGACGTGCCGCAGGACACTGTCATCAATGCGCAGACCATCCGCAAGGATGCCGACACCAGGGTCATCGCCCGCGATTCGGCGATACACATGTGCTATGTCGAGATCGAAGAGCCCGACATGCACAAGCCGCTTGGCGATCTCGATCGCCTGAAGATCGCGCTGATGAAGGATTGGGGGCTGAAAAGCCTCGACTTCGATTTCCATCTCCTGCCGCAGGTGCAAGGCATCTTGCGCAAGGGCAACTGGACCGCGACCGCCGCCATCCACAAGGATGCCGAAAGCGAGACCGCGCGGGTCATCTCCTTGTGGCCGGGCCTCAAGAACGAGGCCTACGGTCTTGCCTGCGACATCGGCTCGACCACGATTGCCATGCATCTGGTGTCGCTGCTGTCCGGCCGCGTCGCCGCTTCATCGGGCACATCCAACCCGCAGATCCGCTTCGGCGAGGATCTGATGAGCCGCGTTTCCTATGTGATGATGAACCCGGACGGCCGCGAAGGCATGACGGTGGCGGTGCGCGAGGCGATCTCGGGTCTCGTCGACAAGGTCTGCGCGGAAGGCAATGTCCAGCGCAACGACATCCTGGATTCCGTCTTCGTCGGCAATCCGATCATGCACCACCTGTTCCTCGGCATCGACCCGACCGAACTCGGTGGCGCACCCTTCGCGCTTGCTGTCTCGGGCGCCGTGCACATCAAGGCGTCGGATATCGGCCTGAAGCTCAACCAGGGTGCGCGCCTCTATATGCTGCCTTGCATCGCCGGCCATGTCGGCGCCGATGCGGCGGCCGTGACGCTCTCGGAAGGGCCGCACCGCCAGGACGAGATGATGCTGATCGTCGATGTCGGCACCAATGCCGAGATCGTGCTCGGCAATCGCCAGCGGGTGGTGGCCGCCTCCTCGCCCACCGGCCCGGCCTTCGAGGGCGCCGAAATCTCCGGCGGCCAGCGCGCCGCGCCCGGCGCCATCGAGCGCGTGCGCATCGATCCCGACACGCTGGAGCCGAAATACCGCGTCATCGGCTCGGAACTGTGGTCCGACGAGCCCGGCTTCCTTGATAGCGTGCAGGCGACCGGCGTCACCGGCATCTGTGGCTCCGGCATCATCGAGGTGGTCGCCGAGATGTATCTCGCCGGCATCATCTCCGAAGATGGCGTCATCGACGGGTCGCTCGGCGCCCGCTCGCCGCGCGTCGTCGCCAATGGCCGCACCTTCTCCTACGTGCTGAAGGAAGGCGAGCCGAAGATCACCATCACCCAGACAGACATCCGCGCCATCCAGTTGGCCAAGGCGGCACTCTACGCCGGCACCAAGCTGCTGATGGAAAAGCAGCACACCGAGCATGTCGACCGCATCCACTTTGCCGGCGCCTTCGGCTCCTTCATCGACCCGAAATACGCCATGGTGCTGGGCCTGATTCCGGACTGCGACCTCGACAAGGTTTCGGCCGTCGGCAATGCCGCCGGCGCCGGCGCACGCATGGCGCTCTTGAACCGCGGCTACCGCCGCGAGATCGAGCAAACCGTCAGCCAGATCGAGAAGATCGAGACGGCGCTGGAGCCGAAATTCCAGGAGCATTTCGTCTACGCCATGGCGCTGCCGAACAAGGTCGACCCGTTCCCGAAACTGTCGGCGGCGGTGAAATTGCCGCCCCGCAAAACCGTCAGCGAGGACGGTGTTGCCGGCGACGCCGCCCCGCGGCGGCGTTCGCGCGAAGGCCACGCGGCTCGGCGCGGGCGGGAGTAGCA
>NZ_NWQG01000300.1:0-2606 GCF_002529485.1 Mesorhizobium sanjuanii | reverse complement strand
CCATTATATTGGTGACTCCGTCTTGTGGATAATTGACTTAGTCAATTAAAATGTTGATGGTGATCAAG
This sequence comes from Mesorhizobium sanjuanii, assembly GCF_002529485.1. Classification (NCBI taxonomy): domain Bacteria; kingdom Pseudomonadati; phylum Pseudomonadota; class Alphaproteobacteria; order Hyphomicrobiales; family Phyllobacteriaceae; genus Mesorhizobium; species Mesorhizobium sanjuanii. Next base: position 2,538 of record NZ_NWQG01000300.1, on the reverse strand, counting down.
TGGCTCAAAAATTTCCTGCGAGAGGAAGGCTCAGCATGCCGAACGAACGGAATGCCCTGGTCACCGACATCCGCCGCTTCAACAGGTTTTACACCAGCTGGACCGGACTGCTCGACGAAACCTTGACGCAGAGCGCCTATACGCTGACCGAAGCGCGGGTGCTGTTCGAACTTGATAATCGACCCGGTGCCATTGCCGCCCATCCCAGTGGCGAAGCCGGCTTCCTTGCGCGGACGTTCCATCTCGATATCGGGCCGGAGGCGTCCGCGATGGCCGCTGAACTCAACCTCGCCCCCGCTTATGTCGCGCGGATCCTCAGAAAATTCGCCGGGGCCGGGCTGATCGAAATGCGCGTCGACCCGAACGACCGGCGGCGGCGCGTTCTCGCCCTGAGCACCCGGGGAAACGCTGCGCTGGCCGGACTTCAGGCGGCCGCCGATCGTGATCTCGGCCGTTTGACCGCCGGTCTCGCCGGCGACGAAGCCGCCGAACTCTCGGACGCGCTGAGAAAGGTCATGCGCCTGCTCGGCGGCCCGGTGGAGGAGAAAATGGTGGGGGCATTGCCGAAATGATGGCGTCGCGAGCCTCAGTTCCCCCGCGCTGCTGCCAGCGCGCCGGGTAATTCCTCGGCGAAAATGTCGAGCTCGTGGTCGAGGCCGACGCTGACCCTTATGCAGCGGTCGAGACGTGGCGCCATCGGCTTGCGGATGAACACGTCGCGCGACAACAGCGCCTGCAGCACTTTCAGCGCAAAGGCGCCGTCGCTGCGGCAGTCGATGGTGACGAAATTGGTTGCCGAGAGCAGCGGCTTCAGCCCGTTCGCCTCGGCAATCCCGGCGATGCGCCGACGCCCGGAAGCGACCCGCGCCACCACGCTCTGCAAATAAGTTTGATCGGCCAGCGCTTCGACCCCGGCGATCTGCGCCATGCGGCTGACGCCGTAATGGTTGCGGATCTTCTCGAAATCGCGGATCACCTGGGCCTCGGCCACCGCATAGCCGCAGCGTATGCCGGCCAGCCCGTAAGCCTTGGAGAAGGTGCGCATGCGGATGACGTTCGGCCGGGAAATATCGATCGGCGGTAGCGCCGAAGCCGGCCCCAGCTCGCCATAGGCCTCGTCGAGCACCAGCATGGTGGTCTCAGGCAATGCTTCGATGAAGCGGACGAGTTCGTCCGCCTCCCACCAGCTTCCCATCGGATTGTCGGGATTGGACAAATAGACCAGCGGCGCCTTGTCCTTGGCGATCGCCGCCAGCAGGCCGTCCAGGCTTTCCCGGTCGTTTTCATAAGGGACGGTAACCAGCCGGCCGCCCACACCGGCAATGTGGAAGTTGAAAGTCGGATAGGCGCCGAGCGAGGTCGCCACCGCGTCGCCTGGCGCCACATACATGCGCGCCACCAGGCTGAGCAGCCCGTCTATGCCTTCGCCGATGACGACATTGTCGGCCGACAGGCCAAGATGGGCGGCGACAGCCACTTTCAAATCGAAATTGTCGGGGTCGCAATACATCCACATGTCGCGGGCGACAGCCTCCATGCGGGCGATGACGCGCGGCGAGGGGCCGAAGCTGCTCTCATTGGCGCCGATACGGGCGCGAAACGACCGGCCGCGCTCGCGCTCCTGCGCCTCCGGGCCGACAAACGGCACCGTCGAGGGAAGCGCGGCGATGAGTGGCGTGAGGGGAGGGCGCGGACGCATGGCAATGCTCGTTCGAAAAAGGGGCTTGTTCGAAAAGGGCCTTCTTGCTAGCGCGGCACCGTTGACCACGCAAGCTTGGCCGCAACCGGCATGCTGGATTCCTGCGGGTGTTTTTGCTAGCGAGAGATCATGAACAATCGACTCCCGCCTGCTTGGTCAAAGCACATCAAACCCGGACCCGCGCCGAAAGCGAAGGGACCGATACTGAAGCCTCTAGTGAACCTGCAGCAAGGAAACGCTCAATCGCGTGCGCAAGCCGACGACGCGCTGCTGAAACAGGCATATATCCATCAGCAGGCCAAGCGGCTCGACGAGGCTCAAGATCTATGCCTTCGGGTTCTGGCGCGCACGCCAAACCATCCGCTGGCTCTGTACATGCTGGGCACCCTGTACCTGCGTTACGATAATGAGAGAGCCCTGCGATATTTCGCGCGGGCGGTCGGCGAGGACCCTAAAAACCCCTATTACCACCTCAGTCTGGGCGAGGCCTATGTGAAAGTCAGCGAATATTCGCCGGCCATCAAGCATATGCAGTATGCGCTGGAATTGCAGCCCGGCCTTGTCGAAGCGCTTTGTGCATTGGGGCGCGTTTACACCGAATTTGACAAGCCCGACATGGCTTTGCCGCTTTACGAGAAGGCGCTGAAAATTAACCGCGATCATCCCAAGGTGCGGGTCGGCCTGGCCAGCGCGCTCGCCGGCATGGGGCGCATGGATGAAGCCGCCGTCTATCTGAAAGAAGCGATCGAACGTCGCATTGGAGTGCCTGCCGCTTACAGCGAACTTGTCCAGACGCGAAAATTCACCGGAGAGCCCGAGGAACTCCAATCCATCCTTCG
>NZ_NWQG01000299.1:0-1673 GCF_002529485.1 Mesorhizobium sanjuanii | reverse complement strand
CCAAGCTTGATTCGGAAGGCGCGCAGCATCTCCATGACGCCGCCGGCAAGGTGCTGAACGACCTCAAGCGCTATGAAGAGGCATTCGACCATTTCAACAAGGCGAAACAGGCCTCCGGCCACCAGTTCGATATCGACCTGTATCGTCGCTGGATCGACTCGCTGATTGAAACCTTCACGCCGGCTTTTTTTGCCGCGAGGGCCGGCTATGGAAATCCTTCCGAAGTGCCTGTGTTCGTGGTTGGCATGCCCCGCTCGGGGACGACGCTCACGGAACAGATCTGCGCCAGCCATCCCGATATTCATGGGGCAGGGGAGCTCAGCAAACTAAGGCGGGTCGCGAACGCGATCGGCCTTAAAACCTCATCGGCTGGGGATTTGAACCAGCCGGTCATGTCGATCACGGAAGACTTGTCCAGAACACTGGCCGATGAGCATCTGTCCTATCTAAGGGAGCGGGCGCCTGCCGCGCTTCGCGTGGTGGACAAGATGCCGCACAATTTTGAAATGATCGGCCTGATCGGCCTTCTCTTCCCCAATGCGCGCATCATTCATTGCCGCCGTGACGCCATTGACAATTGCGTCTCTTGCTTTGTCCAGAACTTCAGCGAGGGACACAGCTACAATACGGACCTGAAAACACTAGGCCTCTACTATCGCGAATATGACCGCCTGATGCGGCATTGGAACAAGGTTTTTCCGGGCCTTATCTTCGAAAATCGCTACGAGACGCTGGTTGAGGACCAGGAAGCGCAGTCGCGCCGCATCATAGATTATCTTGGGTTGCCTTGGGATGACGCCTGCCTGCGCTTTTTCGACAGGGATGGTTCGGTCAACACGCTCAGCCGCTGGCAGGTTCGTCAACCGATTTACAAATCGTCCGTCAAGCGCTGGAAGAATTATGAAAACGAAATTCAGCCGCTGATACAGTCGCTGGGCGATCTTGCCGACACCTGACCTGATTTCGGCAACTTGGTATATCCGGATCGCGGTTTCGAACCCGCGTATGTAAGCTGCTGAAGCTCAGGTGCCCTCCAGAGCAGTCTTCCTCAACCATCAGCCTCCGCCCTGAAATCCGGCATCGGAATCGCTGTGGCAGTCCCTGAACAAAAAAACCCGGCGGTTGCCCGCCGGGTTCGATTTCAATCAGGCCAAGCCTGTTAGAACGAGCGCTGGAAGCGGAGGATGCCGCCGACGCTGCTCTTCTTGTCGGCATTGGTCCAGTTGGAGAAGTCGGCGTCGTCGAACTTGCCGGCATTGAGGTAGTCGACTTCGGCCGTGACCGTGAAGCCGGGAACGACGTCGTAGGCGATGTTCGCCGCAATGCCGAGGTTCTTCCAGTCGTCATAGGAGACTTGGGCGTTGAACGAGGTCTTCTCGTTGAACTTGTAGGTGCCACCGCCCCACACTGCCCAGTTGCCGCCCCACAGCTTGTACATGCCGCGGCCGTCTGCGGGAATCGCGTAGTTCGGATCCGTGTAGTTATCGTCGGTGCCGTAACCGCCCATGATGAACAGCGACAGCTCGTTGGAAACGTTGACGTCCAGGCGAACCTTGCCGGCGACTTCTTCATAAGCGCTATCGTAGGCGACGACACCGGTGATGGCGCCCCAGCCCTGCGTCCACTTCACGCCGCCGACGACATGCGGAACATAGCTGTCGATCGAGAAGGGG
>NZ_NWQG01000298.1:0-4423 GCF_002529485.1 Mesorhizobium sanjuanii | reverse complement strand
GGCTAGGGGTGGGGGTACCGCGCCCTCCGGCGCGCCGCGTCCCGAGGGCGAAAAGCCGCTGGCCTCGCCCGCCATTCGGCTGCGGGCCAGGGAGGCCGGCATCGATCTCAGGCAGGTTGTGGGCAGCGGGCCGGCCGGCCGCATAAGCCATGAGGACATCGACGCCTTCCTGGCGCGGGGACCGCAGGTCGCCAGGACATCCGGCCTCGCCCGCAACGACGGTGTCGAGGATATCAAGGTGATCGGGTTGAGGCGCAAGATCGCCGAGAAGATGGCGCTCGCCAAATCGCGCATTGCGCACATCACCTATGTCGAGGAGATCGACGTCACCGCGCTGGAGGAACTGCGCGCCGCGCTCAACAAGGAGAAACGGCCGGCCGGCGCGGAAAGGCCGAAGCTGACGCTACTGCCGTTCCTGATGCGGGCCATGGTCAAGGCGATCGCCGACCAGCCCCAGCTCAACGCGCTGTTCGACGACGAGGCCGGCATCATCCACCAGCATGGCGGCGTCCATATCGGCATCGCCGCGCAGACGCCGTCGGGACTGGTGGTGCCGGTGGTCAAGCATGCCGAGGCGCGCGACATCTGGGAAAGTGCTGCCGAGCTCAACCGGCTGGCCGAGGCGGCTAAATCGGGCACGGCGAGCCGCGACGAGCTGTCGGGATCGACCATCACCATCACTTCGCTCGGCGCGATGGGCGGCGTGGCGACGACGCCGGTCATCAACCATCCGGAAGTGGCGATCGTCGGCGTCAACAAGATGATGATGCGGCCGGTGTGGGACGGCACCCAGTTCATCCCGCGCAAGATGATGAACCTGTCGTCGAGCTTCGACCATCGGGTGATCGACGGGTGGGACGCCGCGGTGTTCATCCAGCGCATCAAGACGCTGCTGGAGACGCCGGCGCTGATTTTCGTGGATTGAGGCTTTGGATACGGACGTTGCCCCCCTTCCTTCGTCATCCTCGGGCTTGACCCGAGGATCCATGCCGCGACCTCGGACGAGGGGCGCAGCAGAACAGAATTCCGTACCGTTGCAACGCCTTCACGTCACGGCATGGATCCTGGGGTCTGCCCGCGTCGCTACGCTCCTTGCTTCGCCCCAGGATGACGAAGGCACAAGCGCCTCGGCCAATCTCCAACGTAAGCGATGCGGCACTAGGGCACTACCGATCAAGGTGACCCCATGAAAGAAATCTCCTGCAAGCTGCTCGTCATTGGCGCCGGGCCCGGCGGCTATGTCTGCGCCATCCGCGCCGGCCAGCTCGGCATCGACACGGTGATCGTTGAAGCCGGCAGGCCGGGCGGCACCTGCCTCAATGTCGGTTGCATCCCGTCCAAGGCGCTGATCCATGCGGCGGAGGAGTTCGAGAAGGTATCGCATATGGCCGGCGGCAAGGGGCCGCTCGGCATATCGGTCGCGCCGCCATCGCTCGACCTGGCCAAAACCGTGGCCTGGAAGGACGGTATCGTTAGCCGGCTGACAAACGGCGTCGCCGGACTGCTCAAGAAGGCCAGGGTCAAGACCGTCCAGGGCTGGGCGACGTTCCGCGACGGCAAGACCGTGGAGGTCGAGACCGAGACTGGGACGCAGGTGATCCGTGCCGAGACGGTGGTGATCGCGACCGGCTCGGCTCCGGTCGAACTGCCGTTCCTGCCGTTCGGCGGGCCGGTGATCTCATCCACCGAAGCGCTTGATCTGAGCGAGGTGCCGGGCAAACTCGCGGTCGTCGGTGGCGGCTATATTGGGCTGGAGCTGGGCATTGCCTTCGCCAAGCTCGGCGCCGAGGTGACCGTGGTCGAGGCCTTGCCGCGCGTGCTCGCCCAATATGATGCGGAGCTCACCCGGCCGGTGGTAAAGCGGCTGGCCGAACTCGGCATCGAGGTCATGACGGGCGCGAAAGCCAAGGGCCTCGCAAGCGCGGGACAGGCGGGCAAAGCCGATGCGCTGCTGGTCGAGACGTCTGACGGCAAGACGGCGAAGATCGCCGCCGACAAGATCCTGGTCACCGTCGGGCGCAAGCCGCTGACCGAAGGTTTTGGGCTCGAGCAGATCGACCTCGACAGGTCAGGCAGATTCATCCGCATCGACGACCAGTGCCGCACCTCGATGCGCGGCGTCTTCGCCATTGGCGACGTCACCGGCGAGCCGATGCTGGCGCACCGGGCGATGGCGCAAGGCGAAATGGTCGCCGAGATCGTCGCCGGTCACAAAAGAAGCTGGGACAAGCGCTCGATCCCGGCGATCTGCTTCACCGATCCCGAACTGGTCACGGTGGGCCTGTCGCCGGAGGAGGCGAAGGCGCTGGACGGCGAGATCAAGATCGGCCAGTTCCCCTTTGCCGCCAATGGCCGGGCGATGACGAAGCTGGGCGAGGAAGGGTTCGTGCGGGTGGTGGCGCGCGCGGACAACCATCTGGTGCTCGGCATCCAGGCGGTCGGGCAAGGCGTTTCAGAATTGTCGGCGGCGTTTGGGCTGGCGCTGGAAATGGGCGCGCGGCTGGAGGATATCGCCGGCACCGTCCATGCCCACCCGACGCAAGGCGAAGGGTTCCAGGAAGCGGCGCTGAAGGCGCTGGGACACGCGCTGCATGTTTAGCTTCCCCTTCCCCACAAGGGGGGAAGGGAAGGTGCCGCCGTTCACCCCGCCAGCCGGCTCACCATCTCGTGCTGCGCATAGGCGTGGCCAAAACGGTTGGCGAGGAAGGCATCGAGGGCGATGTCCTCCTGCCTGATGAAGCCTTGTCCCGGCAAGCTCCCGTCGGCCAGCATGTCGAGCACGGCGCAGATGGCGGACGCTGTGGTGATCTGGATGGCGCTGCGCACCATTTCGCCGACGCGCCTGGCGTAGATCTTGTTGGCGTAGGTCTCCTGCAGCAGGCGGCCGTTCTTGCGGCCGCTGACGGTGACGAAGACGATGACCACGTCCTGCAGCGTTGCCGGCAGGGCGCTTTCGAAAATGTCCTTCAGCACGTCGCGACGGTGGCGCAGGCCGAGATCGTTGAGCAGCGCCTTCATGATCGCGGCATGGCCGGGATAGCGGATGGTGCGGTAGTTGAGCGTGCGCACCTTGCCCTTCAACGTTTCGGCCAGCGTGCCGAGGCCGCCCGAGGTGTTGAACGCCTCGTAAGTGACGCCGTCGAGCGAGAACTCCTCGCGCTCTTCCAGCGGCGGCACCTCGACCAGCTCGCCCTCGACGATCGCCTCGCAGGGCTCGCAATATTCGTTGATGACGCCGTCGGTGCTCCAGGTCAGGTTGTAGTTCAGCGCGTTCGACGGGTATTGCGGCAGCGCGCCGACCCGCATGCGCACGCTCTCCAGCGTGTCGAAGCGGCTGGCGAGGTCGTTGGCGACGATCGAGATGAAGCCCGGCGCCAGCCCGCATTGCGGGATGAAGGCGCTCTTGCCCGACCGCGCCAATTCCTTGACGCGCCTGGTGGCGGCGACGTCCTCGGTCAGGTCGAGATAGTGCACGCCGGCGGTGGCCGCCGCTTCGGCGATGCGCGTGGTCAGATGGAAGGGGGCGGCGCTCAGCACCGCGAAACTGCCGGCGAGCGCTGCTTCGAGAGCGCCAGCCTCCGCAATGTCGAGTTCCAGCGTCGCCACCGTGGCCGGCAGTTCGGCCGCGCCAAGCTGCGCCACCGAACGGTCGACGAGGGTGACTGAATAGTCGCCCGTCGCGGCGAGCATTCCGGCGATGGTCGAGCCGATCTTGCCGGCGCCGACGATTACAATTTTCTTCATGACGGTTCCCTCGCCCAAAATGGTTGAGAGCTCAGGATCGCAGCTTGCCTGTCGAAAGGAAGCGTGGAATTGTTCGAAACGAAGTCCCTGTTTGATCGATCTGCCGGTAAGGATCGTCGAAATGCTGAGTGACGCTGAATGCTGAGTGATGCCGACCAGGCCCTGATTTCCCTACTGCGCGACAATGCGCGCGCGTCAACGGCGGAGCTGGCGCGGCGGCTCGGCGTATCGCGCACCACCGTGCAGAGCCGGATCGAGCGACTGGAGCAACGCGGTATCATCGCCGGCTATGGGGTGAGGCTCTCGCCGGACCATGAACGCGGCCTGGTGCGGGCGCATGTCCTGCTGACAGTCACGCCCAAGCTCGCCGACAAGGTGGTGCGCGCCCTGCAGGCGCTGCCGCCGGTCAGGACACTGCATTCGGTGAGCGGCAATTTCGACATGATCGTCATCGTCGACGCGCCGTCGATCGGGGACCTCGACACGCTTCTCGACGAGATCGGCGCGATGGACGGAGTCGAGCGGACATCGTCGTCGATTATTTTGTCGACACGGATCGATCGGTGAGGGGCAGAATTAAAGCCGCAGCGATCCCTCCTACCCCCTCTGTCCTGCCGCACATCTCCCCTTGGGAGCAGGGCAATCGCATATGGATTTTTTGCGAAGAGGACCCCCACCC
>NZ_NWQG01000297.1:0-5262 GCF_002529485.1 Mesorhizobium sanjuanii | reverse complement strand
ACCCACCTCCGACGACCGACATACTCTACGGCACCAGCGGCAACGATGTGTTCCACGGAGCCGGCGGCCACACGATGATCGGCTATGCCGGCAACGACGAATACTATGTCGACCATACCGGTGACAGGGTGATCGAGGCCGCTGGCCAAGGTCAAGACAGGGTGTGGACCACTGTGAACTATAAGCTCGATGCTGGCCAGTCGATTGAAGTCCTCGGCACCCAGAACGACGCCGGCACCGCGCCAATCAACCTGACCGGGAACGAATTCGCCCAGACCATCATGGGGAATGACGGTAACAACATTATAAAGGGCTGGGGCGGCGCCGACAAGATGATCGGTCTTGGCGGCAACGACGACTACTATGTCGACAATGCCGGCGACAGGGCGGTCGAGTCCTCTGGCCAAGGCCAAGACAGAGTGTGGACGTCCGTGAGCTATAAGCTCGAGGCTGGCTCGTCGATTGAAATCCTTAGCACCAAGCAGGACGCCGGCACCACGGCAATCAACCTGACCGGCAACGAGTTGGCCCAAACCATCGTGGGGAATGACGGTAACAACATTATAAAGGGCTGGGGCGGCGCCGACACCATGATCGGTCATGGCGGCAACGATAATTACTATGTCGACAATGTCGGCGACAGGGCGGTCGAGTCCTCTGGCCACGGCCAGGACAGAGTGTGGACTTCTGTGAGCTATGCACTCGAGGCTGGCTCGTCGATTGAAGTCCTTAGCACCAAGCAGGACGCCGGCACCACGGCAATCAACCTGACCGGCAACGAGTTGGCCCAGACCATCATAGGGAATGCCGGTAACAACGTCATCAACGGCGGCCGCGGCGCCGACATCTTGACCGGCTTTGGCGGCAACGACATTTTCGTCTTCAATAGCGCCCTTGGTAACGGCAATGTCGACAGGATCACCGACTTCAACGCGTCCCAGGACAAGATCCACCTCGAGAACGCCATTTTTGCCGGGCTGGGCGCGGGTGCGCTCACAGCCGCCGCTTTCTTTGCGGGTGCGTCCGCGCACGACAGTTCCGACCATATCATCTACAACAATTCAACCGGGGCGCTCTCTTACGACAGCGACGGCATCGGCGGCGCGGCTCAGATACAGTTCGCCACCCTTTCTCCAGGCCTCTCGCTTACCGCAAGCTCATTCTTTGTGACTTGAACGAGTGGACTGAAGTCAACGCAATACGGTGTTTGCGGGGCCGGCGAGATAGCGTCCCTGTAAATGCCGTGCCTGTGCCTGTCGATTTCTGAAAACACTACCTGCACGCAAAAGCTCTGAGCCCGGCACCACCTAAACGCCCTCGATGTTGCGTCATTAATAGGCTCTGTTCATCTGGAAGCCGATGATCACTGTCGCCCGCCACGAGGAACGCCGCGCCCCCACCCGCCGCAGCCAGCAATTGCAATGACAGTGCTATTCGCTGTAGCCATTCTCAGCTTGATTTCAGAGGGAGACGCGGCATGGACCGATTCACCGGCGGTTGCCTGTGCGGCAATGTCCGAATTGCGGCGTCGGGCCTCCCATACCGGGTCGGCATCTGTCACTGCCTCGACTGCCGCAAGCATCATGGAGCCCTTTTCTACGCTGCCGCGGTATTCCCTCAGGATGCGGTGACGATCGATGGCGAAACACGCGATTACGCCGGACGGTTTTTCTGTCCCCGCTGCGGCTCGTCCGTTTTCGCGCGCAGCGCGGACGAGATTGAAGTGCACCTGGGATGCCTGGATGCCTCCGACCAACTGATGCCGACCTATGAAAGCTGGATCGTCCGTCGCGAGTCCTGGTTGCCGCCGTTTCCGCTTACGAGGCGATACGAGCGCGATCGTGGCGCCACGGGTCGCTCGGAGGAGTAAGTCGCACACACGAACGGTGCGAGGGCGGCGCTACGAGCTGACCGAGATTGCCTTCATCGAAAGCTGGCGCATCACTCCGGAAGGCCGGCCTTGCGGAAGCCATCGACGAAATGATCGAGCGTTGCAGCATCGCGGAATGGCTCCGTCGTGACCCAGAAGTGGGTTGTGAAATGCGGGTTGCTGACGAGGAACAGTTCGACCTCCGCGCGCGCCTCGTCGAGCCGGCCGAGTTGCGCGAGGCTTGCCGCCAGGAAACGGCGTGAGCTTGTGCGATAAGTCTCGTCCCTGCGCAGGGTCTCGACCGCGGCTTCGTATTCGCGCGCCGCATATTGCGCCTGGCCGAGCGTCAGATAGTACCAGCTTGCCGGAAACGGATTCAGTCGGAACGCCTTGCGGATCTGCTCAAGGCCTTCCTCGACGCGCCCGGCCAGTGTCGTGATGTCGGCCAGTGTCGCCCAGGCGTCGGCCTCGTTCGGGTCGAGCTCGAACGTCTTGGCGAATCCCGCATCCGCCTCGGCGAAGCTGCGCTCATAGGCAAGCAGGTTGGCCAGCACCCAATGGCAGCCGGCATCGTTGGGATCGACCGCTACAGCCTTACGCGCCAGTTCCAGGGCAACGCTACGGTTGGGTTCAATGGGTTGGCCCCAATGCACCCATCCCATCCAGTGGTTCATGGCGAGCCAGCGATAGGCCTCGGCGTATCCCGGATCGAGCGAGACCGCGCGGGTGAGCATCAGATGCGCTTCCCGTGCCGTTTGCGGCGAATCATCGATCAGCTTGCGCGCCCGCACGCAGAGATCGTAAGCCTCGAGATTCTTGGGTCGATTGCGCGGTGGCGGTGCACGCAGCCGGCCGAGCAAGGCCTCCACGATCTTTGCCGTCACCTCGTCCTGAACGGCAAAGATATCTTCCAAACTGCGATCGAAGCGTTCCGCCCATAGATGTTCGCCGCTCGCCGCGTCGACCAGCTGTGCGTTGATGCGCACACGCCCAGCAGCACGTCTTGCACTACCTTCCAGCAAGTAGCGCACGCCAAGGTCCTCGGCGATCCCCCGCACGTCCATCGCCTTTCCTTTGTAGGCAAAGGTCGAGTTGCGAGCGATGACGAACAGGCCGGAGATCCTGGACAGGTCAGTGATCAGGTCTTCGGTCAACCCATCCGCGAAGGAGTCCTGCTCGGGATCGTTGCTGAAATTGACGAAGGGCAGCACCGCTATCGATGGTTTGTCGGGCAGCGGCAAAGGTTTTCGCTTCGCGCTGCCGAGCTGTTCGATGGCCCCGGTAAAGCGGTAGCCGACTCGCGGAACCGTGGCGATCCATTCACCGCCCCCATTGCCGGCATCGCCGGCCGGACCGAGCAGCTTGCGCAGCTGCGAGATCTGGACGGTGAGGTTGCCTTCCTCGACGGCCGTGCCCGGCCATGCCGCGTCCATCAACTCGGCCTTCTCAAGGATTTCGCCGGGCCGTTCGACGAGCGCCGCAAGCAGCTTTATCCCGCGGTAGCCAACGGCAACGGGGACATCGTTCCGAAGCAGCGTTCCCGCATCGGAATCAAGCACGAACGGACCAAAGGCAAAGCGCTGTCCCTGCATGGGCGCATCTATAGAGCAATTCCAGGAAAAGTGTGAGACGGTTTTCTGTCCGGAATTGCGTCAAAACAAAGAGTTAGAGCAGTTTGTCGGTTCCAGGAACCGGTGAACTGCTCTAGCCCGTTTGGAAGTTTTGAGAACTATTTGGGAGAGCTTAATTACGACGCCGATCGTATCCTGCAGAATTCAACCTCTTTCAGGTCCAGGGCCACCGGACCCTCAAATCATAGGAGGTTGCCATGAACGATATCCTTACGTCGGCTCCGCATCAGGCAGCGCGGCCGGAAACGCCCGTGGAGCTGGCGGCGGTTTCGCGTCCGCGCCTGACGACCCTACGAAACATTATCGCGACCTGGCGCGAGCAGACACGCTTTCGCTGGGACCTCAAGCGAATATCGGAGGACAATCCCCATTTGATCGACGATATCGGCCTGACGAAACGGCAGGTCGAGGAAGAGATCGCCAAGCTGCCCTTCTGGCAACGATAAGACGAATACCGAAGAGACAGCGGATCGCGGCGCCATGCGCGAGAAGTCACGGCGATGCCGCGTCGGCGGACACAACCGCACAAGGTGCGTGTCGGATGAGGCACGCAGGCTCGAACCACTCCAAAACCCTTTGGGCCAAAAGTGTTACCCATGTCTCCGGTACAAACCTTTCGCGCCGCCACGGGACGTCAGATGCGCCGAAGCCCCGATGGCCGCATCACCATCAAGTCAACCGTAGCTGTCTTTGGTTGATAAAGGCCGCGTGTCGCGGGGGACAGTTCTTGTTCCGGCCTATTCGACGGGAGCGGCAACGTCGTCGGCGTGTTGGGCGGCGTGCTGCTGCTCACCATCATCCAGGTTGGCCTTGCCATCATCGCCGTGCCGTCCTTCTACGTCGGCATCATCGGCGGCTTCATGATCTTCATCGCTGTTGCCATCGACGCCATCCGCGTGCGCTACTTCGGCTTATCTGTCGCTTGGCTTCTTTGCTTCGCAGGCGCCGCCGCCGCCGCCAAGGCGGCCGCCGATAGTGCGCCCTGCAAGTGAATAAACGTGCCGATGGGCTCATTTTAGAGCCGCCCGTCAAGGACCACGTATCATTTCTATGAGTGGGAAAGGCTTGCGCCATTCGCGTTATACGGGAGGTCCGAAACCGGGTTTTCTTGAAAGCGTTTGAGATTCCAAAGCGATCCTAAAGATTTGCAGCGACGTTCGACCTATATCCTCCGGCCGTTGGAGTTGTCACAATAACCGCTTCGCCAACTTCAAGTACGGTCTGGTCGCAGGCTTTCAGCACCTCGATCGTACCGTTGTTGCGGCGGGTTTCGGTCGAGCCGGCCTCGCCATCGCCACCGCCGTCGAGGCCTTGGGGCGGGCGGCTGCGGTGCGAAGCGAGAATCGCGCATTCCATGCGTTCGAGAAAGCGGATGGTGCGTTTGGTGCCGTCGCCGGCACTCCATCTGCCCTTGCCGCCAGAACCTTCGCGGATGTGGAAATCCTCCAGCAGGACGGGGAAGCGAAGCTCGAGTATCTCCGGATCTGTCAGGCGCGAATTGGTCATATGCACATGCACGCCGGACGTGCCGGCAAAACCGCGACCGTCATTCATCTGTCCGGCCGGCGATCCCGAGCAGATCGTCTCGTAATATTGGTAGATATTGTTGCCAAAGGTCAGGTTGTTCATCGTCCCCTGGCTGTTGGAGAGCGCACCCATGGCGCCGAACAGCGCGTTGGTGACATGCTGCGAGGTCTCGACATTGCCGGCAACGACGGCCGCCGGATAGCTCGGCCGCAACATGCAGCCGTCGGGGATGAT
>NZ_NWQG01000296.1:0-5595 GCF_002529485.1 Mesorhizobium sanjuanii | reverse complement strand
GGCATATTCTCTTTGAAAAAGATATAAACATATGTTTATGTCGATTTTCATCGCCTTGCAAGCACTATGTCGCTTTCGGACAAAAAAATGGCGCATGCGTGATCCTGCCAACTCGACCGGTTTCCAGTCGGGGAACCGGTTTTCGGTCACGACAGGCGGGAAACGTGATAGAGGCGAAAACCATGTTCGAGACGCGCAGCGGTGAAAGGCTTCTGGAGACCGACCCGGCCGATATGCCGCCGGATGGCCATGTCGTGTTCATCGGCCGCATCGCCTCGCCGTGGACGACGCGGGAGACCTGTCCGAAGAACATGAAGGCGGCGCGGGAAACCGGCCAGCCGGCGATCATTACCATCGACCGGCCCTACCGTGATGGTCTGCTCGGGCTGGAGCGCGCCAGCCACGTCGTCATCCTGTCCTGGCTGCACCATGCGCCGCGGACTCTCATTGTTCAGAAACCCCGCCATGCCGCTGAACCGAAAGGTGTTTTTTCGCTGCGCTCCCCTGCCCGGCCGAACCCGGTCGGGCTGCATATCGCCAGGCTCGTCGCCGTCGATATCGACACCGGCCGCATCGATATCGACGCCATCGATGTGCTCGACGACACGCCGATCATCGACATCAAGCCCTATTTCGTCTCGACCGATGCCTTCGCCGAGGCGACCATTGCCGGGCGCGACGAGCCCGCTGGGCGGGATGCACAATGAGCGCGCCGACCGGCCGCCGCCGCGCCATCGCCAAGGCGCTGACCGCGCTTTTGCCACTGGCGCCCTATGCCGACATGGAAAAGATCCGCGCCGACGCCGGCGCGATGCATATGAAGACCCTGCCACCGACGATTGCCGTGTGGCTGGCGACTATCGCCCATATCCGCCACACCCATACCGATTACGAAAAGCTGCTGGCCGAGGGCTATGACCGCGACTCGGCGCGTTTCTTCGTCATCGAACAGACCAACATCGTGCTGACCCGCTGGCGCGCCACCCGATTGCTCGACGACGACGATGACGAAATCGTGAGTAGGGATGGTTGACCCCATCCGTCAAAATTTCCTCCAGACCTTGGATCGAAGGATCGCACTTCGTATATGGCGAAAACGGAGAAGCCTCCGCTTATCTCGAAAATTAAGCCCGCAAGGGCAGGAATTGGTGGATCATGACACATAAGGTTTGGTTTGTTACCGGATCGTCGAAGGGCTTCGGCCGCGTCTGGGTCGAGGCTGCACTCGCCCGTGGCGACCGCGTCGCGGCGACAGCGCGTAATGTCGGCACGCTTGCCGATCTCGTTGAAAAGTATGGCGACCATATCGCCGCGATAGAACTCGATGTCACCGACAAGGCGGCCGTCGATGCCGCGGTAGCCGAGGCGCATCGCCGCTTCGGCCGGCTCGACGTGGTCATCAACAATGCCGGCTATGGCCATTTCGGCGCCATAGAGGAAGTTTCCGAGCAGGAGGCCCGCGACCAGATCGAGACCAATGTGTTCGGCGCGCTTTGGGTGACCCAGGCCGCCCTGCCGATCATGCGGGCGCAGCGCTCCGGTCATATCATCCAGATCTCGTCGATCGGCGGCGTCAACGCCTTTGCCTCGCTCGGCCTCTATCACGCCTCGAAATGGGCATTGGAAGGTTTCAGCCAGTCGCTCAGTCTGGAGGTCGCGGAGTTCGGCATCCATGTGACGCTTGTCGAGCCGGGCGGCTTCTCCACCGACTGGGCCGGGCCGTCAGCCAAGGCCTCGAAGCAGATCGAGGCCTATGAGCCGGCCCGCGCCCAGATGGCGGAACGCCGCAAGCACTCCGTGGCCGGCGATCCCGCCGCCACCGGACCGGCGATACTTGCCATAGTCGATGCCGCCGATCCGCCGCTTCGGGTGTTCTTCGGCGATGGTGGCCTGCCGATGATAAGGCAGGAATACGCCAACAGGATCGCCACCTGGGAAAAGTGGGATCAAATCTCCGACATGGCCCAGGGCGCGAACAAGAACCGCAAGGCGGCTTGAACAGCCAGAACCTGCTGCGCCGCCCGATGGTGGCGTAGCCCTGCCCTGCGGCCACACTTTCTATGCCTGGTAAATCCACTGCTCGGGCACGCGCACCGAAATCTCTTCGCCGGCAGCAATCGTGCCTGGCTTTTCGACCCAGGCGACGAGGCCGCGCAGCCGCTTCGCCGCCTTCGGGAACGCCAGCGCGCCGGCTTCCAGGTCGGCCATCCCGGCATGTTCGGCGACCGATCGGCCGGCGATGCGGCAAGGCCCGTTCTGCGCGTCGACCTTGACGGTGACGCCACCTCTGAAGAACAGCAGCGTGCCGGACGGCAGCATCGACAGGCGAGGCAGGCCCTCGATCAGCAGATTGGCGCCAATCCAGTCCGGCTTGATCTCCTTGAGCCCCATCCGACCTGCCGCCACAGCCAGTTCGTCCGCTGCAACGATCGACAATTGCCGCTCGTTGCGCATCTCGGTGCCGCGCGGATACCAGGGTTCGCGCCCGCCGGAGCGCCGCGTCGCACCGGCGTGGAAATCATTGTCGATGCCGTCAAAACCGAGCCGCAGTTCGTCGACGGCACGCGTCTCGAAGTGATCGAACGGCGCCACGTAGAGCGCCGTCACCTTCGCGGCGAGCTTGCGCGCCGGGACGATTTCGATAGGCGTCTCCGCTTCGGGAAACAGGTCCGGTGTGGTTGTCGTCTGTTGCATGCATTGGGATCTAGCCGATGTCGCCGGACAGGGTCCAGTCGAAAGCACTGATGATCCAATCAACCGGGTTGATGCGCATCCTCGTCGATCACGATCTTCTTACCGGAATCCGGGATCTTTTCGCGCCGCGCCGCATTGCAGCCGCGCTGTCTCGGCTTGATAATTGTCCGTGGAGGAGAGGCTTCATGCTGCATCCCGCATCTGCGATAGCGGCGCTGTGGCTTATCTGGGTCATATCGTGGGGCGCCGCCGCGTTCTGGGCCGACCAGCCCGAAAAGCGGGCCGGTTTCCAGGCGGAATTTCCATATCGGGCCGTCCTGGTAGTCGGGACGATCCTGTTGTTCATTCCGGCGCATGGCTATCATGGCCGCCTCAGGCTCTGGATTCCAAACCTTGCCGAAGCATGGCTGTGCGTCGCGCTGATCGCCGTCGGCCTCGTCTTTTCCTGGTGGGCCAGGCTGCATCTCGGCAAATTGTGGTCGGGCACGGTCACCGCCAAGGCTGACCACCACGTGGTCGATACCGGCCCCTATGGGCTGGTCAGGCACCCGATCTATACCGGGCTGCTTTTGGCGATCCTTGCCACCATGGCGGCGAAAGGCACGGTCTGGGGCATCGCCGGCGCCGCCCTTCTCACAATCGGCATCGTCATGAAGGCAAGGCTGGAGGAGAACTTTCTGCACGGTGAACTCGGTACGGCCTATGACGACTATGCCAGGCGCGTGCCGATGCTGGTGCCCTTTACGCCGGCCTGACGCAACGGCCGGCGCGAAGTTCACAGCATCTTGAGCAGCGCGCCGCCGATCGAATAGCCCGCGCCGAAGGCACACAGCAACCCGAAGTCGCCGGCCTTCATGTCGGCGTGGTTCTCCGACAGCGCGACGATGGCGCCGGCGCCGGCGGTGTTGCCGAGCCGTTCCAGCACCATCGGCGCGCGGTCATGATCGACATCATGGCCGAAGGAGAGCTTGAGGATCATGGCGTTCATGCGCGCATTGGCCTGATGCAGCCAGAAGCGGCGGATCGCTTCCGGCGTCAGCCCGTGCTCGGCCAGGAATTCGACGATGAATTTGTGGCCGGCGACGGTGACTTCCTTGAACACCTTGTTGCCGACCTGCTTGATCAGGTTGCCTTCGAGGTTGATCATGTAGGGATCGTCCTGAGCGGTACGCGTGTGATAGCCGAGATTGGTGCGGATGTTGTTGGACATCTGCGTCCAGATCCGGGTGTCCAGCACCTCGAAGCGTCCCGGCCGCTTGTCACCCTTGGCGAGCCCCTCGACAATCATCGACACTGAAGCATCGCCGAAGATGAAATGCGTCTGCCGGTCGCGGAAATTCAGATGCCCGGTGATGATCTCCGGCGTCGTCACCAGGACGCGCTTGTGCGCGCCCGAGCGCACCAGATTGACCGCCATGTGCAATGCCGCCGCCGCCGACGAGCAGCCAAGCCCCATGTCGAAACCGGCTCCCTTGGTGCCGAGCGCCTCCTGCATTTCAATGGCGATGGCCGGATAGGGCCGTTGCTGATGTGACGACGAGCAGATCACCAGGTCGATATCGGATGGCTTCAGACCGGCATGGTCGAGCGCCTTCCTGGCCGACGCGATGCCGAACTCGGCCTGCAGCGACAGCGCATCGTCCGGCCGCGCCGGAATGCGCGGCGCCATGCGGGTCGGGTCGAGAATGCCCTCCCGTTCGATCACATGGCGGGTTTTGACGCCCGAAGCATGGACGATGAAGGCGCTGTCCGATTTCGCCAGCAGCGCCTCGCCCGAAGTCTGGCGGCGTCCATTTTCGGTATCGACCCAGCTATTGAAGCTGGCGACCAGTTCTTCATTGGTGATCGAGGGCTCGGGGATTTCAACGCCGAGGCCGCTGATGATGACGCGATGCATTTCCAGTCCGTCCCCGTGCGCAGGCGTTGCGGCTTTCATGTGGGCGCCGCGAAAGCTCGGCGCAACTGTTTTCACACCTGGTCGGTTTACGCCGGCTTAAACCAAGGGGGCTTGAGACAAAAGAGACCACAAGCTCGCGCCGCTGAAATGCGCATGGCGGCGAAACCGGGTCAAGGGCGGCGCGCGAGGGTCTCCGGTGTGGCTAAGAGTTCCTAAGCGGCACGCCGCGCGACGATGAAAAGCCGGGGAAAACGCAGCAGCACCTTGCCGTTCGCTGTCTTCGGATAAGCCTCGGTAATCCTGGTCGTGTAGCGCTGCAGGAAAAGCTGCCGCTCATCCTCTACCAGCGGATCGAGGAAGGGCTTCAGCCCGGTCGACTTCACCCATTCGACGATTGCCCCGGCATTGGCCAGCGGATGATTGTAGATGGTGTGCCAGATGTCCAGCCGATCGGAAAATGGCGACAGAAGATCGTAGTAGAACGAGACCGGCGGCAGCGGCGCGCGGGCCGCCCCATCGAGCTTTTTCGTGAACGGCGCTTCGGCGGCGGTCTCGCGCATCAGCCGGTGCGAATCCTCGGCCATATTGTCGGGCATCTGCACGGCAAGCGCGCCGCCGGGCGCCAAAAAGCCCATCAGCCGCTGGAAGACCGCCGGATGCTCCGGCAACCACTGGAACACCGCATTGGCGAAGATCACGTCGACGGGCTTTTCAGGCTGCCACGCCGCCGCATCGGCCAGTTCGAAGGTTACATCAGGCAGACGTGCACTCGCCTTCTCGATCATGTCGGGCGAGGTGTCGAAGCCGCTGATCTCGGCATTCGGCCAGCGCTCGACGAGAAGCTCGGTCGAATTGCCCGGCCCACAGCCGATATCGACGACCCGGCGCGGAAAGTCGACCGGCACCTGCGCCACCAGGTCCCGCGCGGGCCGCGTGCGCTCGTCCTCGAATTTCAGATATTGGGCGGCGGACCAGTCAGCCATTCTTTGCCTCAACCTTCTCGA
>NZ_NWQG01000295.1:0-5698 GCF_002529485.1 Mesorhizobium sanjuanii | reverse complement strand
CCCCAGCCCCCCTGTATCGAAGAAGGACTGCAGGCTTTTGTAGTTCCAGTAGCTGCGCTCCTGGCCGGAGGCTGATGTGACTTTGTTGATTAGCGTGGTGTCGACAAGCTGCAAAACCGGATCGAAGAAATGAGGATAGAGCAGACTGGCGGCCATCGCTGAGAGGAGCAAGGGTGGTAGCAACGCGATAAGCAGCGCCTCCCCCGACCTCAGCCGACCTGAAGCGAGCGACTTCACAATGGAAATGACAACCGGCACACTTACCACTACAAGGCCGACATAGGCGGTCGACGATGTCGACAGCAGCAGGAGAACAAGCAGGACGGCTCCTAACCCCAATGCGAATTTGGATCCGGTCTTGCGCCAATAGGTGTAGGTGAACGCCAGCCCTGCCAGCGATGCCCCGCCGAACGCCGATGCCTCTGAAAACGCTCCCGCAATCCGCCAAAACCCAGCTTCCGTAACTTGCGTCAGCATGGCGTAGTTGGCGGTACGAATCGGGACGAGGATGTCGCCGGCGCCAACCAACTTGCCCAACAAATCCAGGATGCCCATTAATACGTGCAAGGTGAACCACAGGAAGAAGCCCCGCCTGATATCGGCTAACGTGCCGCTGCGCTGAAGCAGCAGCAGACAGGCCGCCAGGAACGTCAGCCCCCCCAGAACAAAGTATCCCGCCTGAGAGATGTTGGCCGACACCGGGGCCAAGGCCGCTTCGTAGACGCCCCTGCCGGTGCGGGAAGCGACGAAAGCGCTGGTCTGCCCTGCAAAGAGCCTTGGAAATAACAGCGCTCCGATGCTCACGTAGATCATGAGCGCACAGACGATCCATGCTGCACCTATACGAACGAAGACCGCTCCTATTTCTCTCCAGATTCCCCGTCGTGCTAGCGCGGCCACTATCAGGAGCAAATCAAAGACCGTGAAGATCAGCGGCGATGAGCCGCCAAGCGAGGTTATTGTGCCGATTGCCGTCGCACCAAAAGCCAAAGAGGCAATCAGCGCAGCGATCATCGACCAGCGCATATAAGCGACGAAGGCCAGGATTCCCGTGCAAATCAATAACCCAACGATGGAAATTTGCATTCAGCCCTCCGACGATCAATGATCCCGCCCCTGACTGCGCCGCCGGACCGCTTAGCTAAGTGGATGGCTTCACAGAAACGAGCGACTCTGATTTCCTTCGACAGGGTTGGTCTTGCGCAAAAAGCAAATTGACCTGGGAGGTCGCCGTGTTGCTTGCCATTGTCGGCGTTGCGGGTCTTGCCCTGATAATGGGGCTTACGCTGCGCGCGCCAGCGCTGATAGCGGCGACATTGGTGGTGATCGTCGGCAGCATCGCTACGGGCAGTTTTCTCCACCTGTCTGTTCAAAACACCATCCGCTCGACACTCTATCTTGTTATCGTCACCCAAATTGCCTACTTGGTCGGTCTCGCGCTTGCCGTGCTGTGGCGTCGCCCAGCGCGGGGGCGATAATCCCCCTGAGACCGTCCCTGGACATTTCCAAATTCAGGAGGTCTGATCAAATTTCATCATGGCCGGTATTGTCCGCATTAGGATCGAAAGATCGCGGCCTAGAGACCATGTTCGAACGTATTGTGTATCCAGCAATACGCGATGCGAATACTTGGTCATGTTTCTCCCGTTTATCTGCCAGAGGCCGGTCAGTCCTGGCCGCGTCTTCAAATATTCGTGCGACGCGGCGCCGTAGCGTTGCAATTCGTCGGCAACGATGGGGCGCGGACCGACGCAGCTCATGTCGCCACGCAAGATGTTGAATAGCTGCGGCAGCTCATCCAGGCTCGATTTGCGAAGCATCTTTCCGAAAAACAGGATACGTGGATCGCACTTCAGCTTCTGGTTGGCTGTCCACTCCTGGGCGGCTTCCGGATCGCGGCTCAGGTGGCGTTCGAGCACCTCCTCGGCATTCGGTACCATGGTGCGGAACTTGTAGCAGTCGAAGGCCTTTCCGTTGAATCCAATACGGCGGTGAACAAACAGCACTGGGCCGCCTGTAGTGACCTTGATCAGTAGCGGGATAAGAACCAGGGCCGGACCAGCCAGAATGAGCGCTGTCGAGGCTACCAACAGATCCAGCAGCCTCTTGACCCAACCGCCGAGAGGCTGCCGGCGGAAGCCCCGCACGTTTTCTTGAACGCTTGCCGTTTGCATGTCCGGCTCAAGCGGAATGGTGACGTGGTTTTGGCTTGCGTTGAGTTGGGGCGACGAAAGCTCTGGCGTATTCGATGTGGCGGCCGCGCCGCTTTCGCGTCGAAGAAGCAATGTCGCCGCAGGCTTGGCCCCGACCAGAATGGCCAGGTCTTCGCGCTCCGACAGGTTGCTTTCGATCACATTGGTCATTTTCTGCTCACGCACGAATTCAGCTGTTTTCGCATTTTCTCAACGACGGATGGTTTCCGGCAAGCAGAGAAAAGGTGGTAGATTGGCGGTGATTGGCAGCGGCGGGCTACACCTAAGATGCTAGGCTAGGTACGGACGAATGGCTGCTCCGACCAATGACTGGCACGATATCGGAATCGGAAGTTCGACTCACCTGCCTCCTCAGGCACTCGCGGGAGCGTGGCGCGGCCTGCCCAGCGGATACTCTGCGCCGCCTTGCCTAGAAGCTCAGATCACTTTAACGGGCAGATGTCGAATGACGGCCAGTGTCGAGACTGCCGCTGAGCTGGCGCTCGACTGACACCGCCGCGAGGAGAAAACACGATCGATGTCAGCGCGGCGCTTGGGCTGCCCGCTTCCGGTAACGATGAGCTGAAACAGAACGAACACGAGTCATCAACACGCCAAGCACGGACGAATTGGTATTTCTGAGAGTCTGGTTCAGGTCTTCAAGTTGATCAAGCGACGTCACCCCCCACTGAGCCACCATAATCACACCATCAAGAAGCGGGCAGACAGCAAGCCCTTCAGCCCCCGAGCTGAAGGGTGGAAGCTCAACAATAACGACGCCGAAATCACCAACATCGCTCAGCAATCCCTCCATATTCTTTGCAACAAGCAAATTCATCGAATTCGACTCAACGTTCTTCAAGTAATAAAACGATGTCTTTTCAATAAACTGGATTTGCTTGACCAGATCTTTGGGACTTCCGGAATCCTGATCGATCATGTTGAAATCGGAGGAATTGAGAAGTTCGTTGGCCAGTGCCGACTTATGGTCGGCGTTGATCACGAGGGTCGGCGTGCCCGACACCCCACAGAGGGCCGCCAGATTGCTTACAACGGTGCTCTTTCCATCGCCGGGGGACACGGATGTGATTCCGATGCGGCGCCTTGACTGGGTGGCCCCGGCCAAACTCATGATCGCCTTGACGCTCTTAAGGCTCCCGCTGAATGAAGAGTCCGGATTCCTGAGCACCTCGTCAAGCCGGCCAAAACCACCCCGCCTGAAGCTGACCGGCGGCAACTCTCCAATACAGGCCAGGCCCAGTTCGCGGCGGATCTGATGCGGCGTCCTCACGTTCCGATCAAGGCCGCGCCGCGCCACGGCAAACCCGATGCCAGCCACCAGTCCGGCAAGTGCGCCAAAGGCAAGAACCAACGTCTTGCGCGGCCGACTTGCTACTTCTGGACTAGTTGCGGATGTAATGACACGAGCATTGGCGATCAGATAAGGCTGTTGGTCGACCGAGTTCGTATACGCCCCGAGCAGGCTTTCATACATCTTGCGATAGGTGTCGGCGGTAACTTCCAACTGCTCCAGCGTAGTCTGCTGTGCTGGCTGTTCTTCCCTGAGCGGGAGACCCTGTGCCTCAATGGACATCTCCTCCTGACCTATGCTGTAGTCGTGTTTTGCGCGAAACTCCTGGGCGACCCTGGTCGCCTTGTTCATCTGATCGCCGACCTCCCGCATCCGCCTTTCCAACCATGCGATGCCCTCGCTAGCCGCTACTGTCGTCGTTTGCACTTGCTCCCGTACGAACGCGTCCGCTGTGGCGTTTGCGATGCGTGCCGCCAATGCCGGATCCAGAGACTGGAATGTAATGTCTATTGCATACGAGACACCGACACGCTGGACATCCAGGCCATCGTTGAATGTCTCCACCGCGCTACGCTCACGCTCGGATTCCGGCTGCGGCTCGTTCGTTTGTTTTCGACCCGGCCAGGGCAGCACTCGATAGAAGAAATTCGTCAGCGCGGCATAGCTGGTATTGAGTCCGCTGGCCTGAACGACGCTCATCCAGGCCCTGCGAAACCTCTCGCCGATGGTTGGACCGTGCATATCCCTGAACGTTGGATTGTTCATGAGTCCGAGGTCATCGATCACCATCATCGCGATCTTCTGGGAGCGCAGAACCGCGAGTTGGCTCTCGACCTGAGCGGTGTCGAGCGACAGATTCACTTCGGCGGGTTGCTGCTGAAGGTTTCTGGGAATCTTTGGTTCGATCAGGATCTGGGTTCGCGCTACATAAATAGAATCCGAGGTAGCAAAATAGAATGTGGCGCAAAGGATTCCGGCGACCATGAACGCCAGAATCGAGAAAAGATACTGCCTGACAAAAGAAACGATGTCAGCGAGGCTGATAAAATCCTGCGGGGCATCCGCCCCGAGCCATGGCTTGTGGGCATTTGCCGCCAACGGACGGTCTAGCATGGCTTCAATCCATATCTGCAACGAAAAGAGCGGCGAACTGCAACGGTCGAGCAGGATCTCCAACCGACGAGCCCCATTGCGAGCATGCAGCCGTGGCAACTGTTATGTCCGAGGATCGCTAGTAACCGTAGTCTATCGATCCTGGCCATCGCATCGCCCTTTGACCGCAGGACCTGCCCCATGGAAGGGGCGAGCTTCTTCATTCGAGCGATCAGATTCCCGGAATGACAAAACCGTTTAACTTGATCGGCTCAACACGTGGGCGCCAGGAAACATCTCAGTGAGCTTGTAGACGACCTCCGTCCTGTTCGTCGCCTTCAACTTCTTCATGATGTTACGGATGTGGACCTTGACGGTGCTCTCTCGGAGATTGAGCTCATGAGCGATTATCTTGTTGGCCTTTCCGCGCCTGAGCGCCAGGACGACCTCTTCCTGCCGCTCCGTGAACACGCTCGCCATGGGTCTCGTCACATCGGCGCCCGTGTCGATTGCTTTGTGCAGGGCAAACACGCTACTCGCAGGAACAAATGTCCCTCCGGCTATGACAAGATTTACGGCTTCTACGCAGACCTCGAAACGGATCGACGAAGGAATATAGGCTTTTACGCCATAATTCAACGCCTTCAGAATCTGCTCCAATTCGTCCGTATCAGCCAAAATCACCACGGGAACCGGGTGGACTTCGTTCACCAGATTGGCAATCTCGCTACCGGTCCTGGCGTCCGTCACTTTGCGACTGCCCACATGCAGCAGAATGGCCGACGCCGATAGACCGTTCTCCTCGTTCCGCCACTCCTCAATCGAACCGAACGACAGGATTTCCTTCCCGACGCGATAAGCGGTTAGACACTGTGCGAGACATTGCCGGTCAAGCACGCGCTCGTCCAACAGGATTAGACAGGAATCAGCCAAGCTCTGCCGGCGCAGATGTATTCCGTTCGCGATCTTCTGCGGTACAAAGTTCAGTCCACCAGATGACTGATTATCCAATTGAATCGTAGATTCCATGAACTTACTCCTAACCATCACTAGTGTTTCAAGATCAATCACTAGAGGCTTCAGTAACGCACCCTTCCTACGA
>NZ_NWQG01000294.1:0-6126 GCF_002529485.1 Mesorhizobium sanjuanii | reverse complement strand
CATTTTTACTCTCGATGGTGGATTCTGACGATGAAGACTTCTCCGAAATCAGGAGATCGAGCCTTTCGAGTCGCAGTGATGTTTTCTTCCAACACCCTAAGACACACCGGGAAAAGGCTACGAGCCCCTGCTCATTGAAGCCGCGGCCGGCCGAGGCACTCGGGACGCAACCCAATGACGGAAACGGCACAATCATATCCAAGTTCCGTCAGAACTTGTGCCACGCCGAAAGCCCCGCCTTCGCCACCTGACGCATTCTGCGTCATGACAGAAGCCTGAATTACGAGAGTGCGCCATCTTGTGTGCCGGACGTTAACCAATCATCGACCTTCAGCTTGCTGACTTTGGTGAACAACTCGATATCTTCTCTGTAGAGTCCCCTCAGATAGTCAACATCAGTGTCATCTGGTTGGGCGTGGTCTTGATGCCCAATAGCCCCTGCGATCTCGTCCCCGAATGTGAAGGGACCAACCCGCAGAAAGCTGGCTATTGATGCAAGGGTGGCGATTGGTTCACGCCTCAAATCGTCAGATCGCAGTAGCAGGACGTTTTCGCGATCAAAAATTCGGAACAAATTACAGATCTGCTTCCCATAGAAACCTCGCTCGACATAGCTAAATGTCCGCCTTGCCGGATGATTTATGGCCACCTCAGAGAGCCGCCTTCGTCCTTCCCTTACGGCATACTCAAAAGGGACGTTGTCCCGCCCCCTGGACGTCTCCATTCGCCAATGGGACCAAGCCCGCTTTATGGGATCACGGAAGATCAGGATGAATCGCATGTCGGGATTGTATGCGGCGATGCGCTCGAGAGCATTGGGCCAAAAGATTGAGATTGGCGTAGCCTCGAAAGCAATTCTTTCATCTCCTTTTGGAGCAAGGAAGAATTGATGCAGACGGTGGTAATCCGGCCTTGCCCAATTTAAATTAGACTCATTGTCAAAGAAGTGTATTTCTTTCTTTCTCGGCGACGACAGGTCTGGATGCCGGGCAAGATATGAAAAGAGAGCCGTGGTTCCTGCCTTTTGTACTCCAGCAACCAAAAAGCCAAGCCGACCGTTGCGCATAAAATTGACCTCCGCGTGGGGGAATGTCACTCTCCTAAGTGTGCTTAAGGACCGCCGTTTCCCGCGATAATTTCAACCGTAGCAAACCGCCTTGCAGCCTCCCACCAATGTCCCATGGGTGGCGATCGTGACCGCCATCATGCGCCCACAAGAGCCCAAAGAGACAACCGTGGCGCTTTTATAGCATTCGCCCTTGCAGCATCCGGTTACTCAAACCGCATCACGAAACCGATCACAACTCGCGTCATTGCCTCGCTTGGCCGGCAGGTTGGAGTAAAATGAAGTCGCCGATCGAGTTCCGGAGAATTTCGTTGCGCACCGATCCATATCATTCCACGAAATCACAGGCGAATATTGCGTCCAGATCGAATTGACCCGTAGAGATCAAATCTGCTTCGGCAGCGACTCGAAAAGCGAATCCATCGATTAACCGATGTATAGCCATTTCTTCTCCGTCAACCCTTCCTCTTACTCCACAAGAAATAAAGTAAGTCCCAGGTACGAATAGACAGCTAAATTCGAACCGCGCAACGATTTTGCTTCCGGCTGCGATATGAGGCATCCTGGAAAAGCGCGACCTGTGAGTGTGGGTACCGGCAATGAGAACCCCCGAGACGCTGCGAATGCCGAAGCCAAACCCGACATCTCGAGCATCCTTTTCAAAAACAATACGGTACTGGACGATATAGCGTTGACCCATCTTGAGTGTGTTTACCGAGTGGCCGGTTTGCGTCAGGATTTGCAGGTCTCGAATTCCTGCTCCACGCTCCTCAAGTGAAACCATCGAGCGCGTGACAAGGCTGGAATCAGTATAGTCGGCTTCGGCCAGACCGGCACCGCTTTCGTCGCGCGTGGTCAATAAGTTGGGTTGAGCTTCATGCTTGTCATCGGCCAGATTGGTATCTACTGGTGTTTCCGTTTGAGCGGCGACACTTTCGAGTTGCATTTCCTTGCGTTGCAGGATCTCATTTCTAATGTCGTAGGCCGCCTCCGAGCTCGCATTGGCAAGTCGCTGATATTGACTGACCACCGTCTTCGGTCGCCCTTCGAGTATCTTTTCACCGCTGTCGAGCAAGATCGCCCGCGTGCACAACTGGACGATCGTTGGCGCGCCGTGACTTACGAAGAGAATGGTGCCGCCCTTGTCCTTGATGTCCTCGATGCGGGCAAAGCACTTGCGTTGAAACGCCTCATCGCCCACTGACAGCGCTTCGTCCACTATGAGGATATCTGGATCGACATTGATGGCGGTGGCAAATGCCAACCGCACATACATACCCGACGAGTAGGTTTTTACCGGCTGATCGATGAACGGACCGATATCGGCGAAACGAACGATGTCGTCGAAACGCCACTCCATTTCCTTGCGCGGCACGCCGAGGATCGAGGCGTTGAGGAAGACATTTTCGCGGCCGGTGAACTCCGGATTGAAGCCGGCGCCAAGCTCAAGCAGCGCGGCAATCCGGCCATTGACCTCGACCGAGCCGCTGGTTGGTTGCAGCGTGCCGCAAATAATCTGCAGCAGTGTCGATTTGCCAGAACCATTACGGCCGATGATACCGACGGTTTCACCGTGACCAACCTCGAAAGAGACCCCTGATAGGGCAGCGAAATCGCGAAAATAGCGACGCGGTGGGCGGCCAATCAGCCGCTCTAACCGCGGGACTATCATTTGCTTGAAGCGGTCCTCTGGGCGGTTGAACATGACATAATGCTTAGACACATCGCGCACGCGAATGGCGACGTCCGAGGCTCGCGCACCCGACTTGTCAGAGGACATCGGCAAAACCTCTGCGGGTCTTCTGGAAAAATTGATAGCCGAGGAACGCGACCACGATCGCCACCAACGAGTAATAACCAAGCGCCGTCCAATCCGGCTGTGCGCCAAATATGACCACGTTGCGGAAACTCTCGACCGGGATTGCGAGTGGGTTTAGTGAAAGCCAGGGTTGTAGCCATGCCGGCAATGCGGTTCTCTGGAAAAACACCGGCGACAAGAACAAAGTCGCGGTCACCAGCGGCGCCACGATCTGACTCATGTCGCGGAAATAGACCCCAATCGATGCCAGTATCCAGGCGATGCCGAGCACCATGATAGCCAGTGGCGCGAAGACCACCGGCGCCAGAACCAACGTCAGCGGAATGCTGCCAAACACCGTATAAAGGAAGACCAGCAGCACGAGCAAGCTGACAGCCGCATGGAACAACGCCGCACCCGCCGAAACCACAGGCAGGATATATACAGGAAAGACAATCTTCTTGACGTAGTTGGCGTTGGCCACGACGAGCCCAGGCGCCCCTGAAACGACCTCAGCGAAAAACTGGAACACGATCAGCCCGCAAAACAGGATAACCGCAAACTCACCGGTCGAATGCTGAACGTTCGGTTGGTCAGGGATTGTCCAACGCGACTTCATCACCACGCCGAAAACAAAGGTGTAGACAGCCAGCATGAACAGAGGGTTGAGCAGCGACCACAACAGCCCAAGCATCGAGCCGCGATAACGACCTGCGACCTCACGGCGGATGAGGGAAATCGTTAAAGAAAGAAAAGAGCGCAGTTCGACCATCAATCGTTGC
The DNA here is from genome assembly GCF_002529485.1 of Mesorhizobium sanjuanii. Classification (NCBI taxonomy): domain Bacteria; kingdom Pseudomonadati; phylum Pseudomonadota; class Alphaproteobacteria; order Hyphomicrobiales; family Phyllobacteriaceae; genus Mesorhizobium; species Mesorhizobium sanjuanii. Next base: position 2,480 of record NZ_NWQG01000294.1, on the reverse strand, counting down.
TTTTCTATTTAGCCACTTTCGACAACTGATGTCTTCCCAATGTATCTATCGATCGACAGACGTGAGACGTGCCTCGGTCCTGGAGTTCAAGGCTGGTGTATGCGCGAATTCAGATTGGATCGCTGAATAGATATCGAACTTCGGATGCCACCCTAAGTGCCCACAAACTTTTTCGACCTTTAATCTAACGTCTTTTACCAAAAAACTTTTTTCTTCTACATACCTTTTTTCTATCTCAACGCCAGAAATACTTGAGCACATGTCGACAATTTCGTTTACGCTATAAACCTTTCCCATCCCAACATTATATAATTGGTTCTTTGCTGATTCGAACGTGAGAGTGCGTGCTATCACCTCGCAAAGGTCCCTGACATCGATGTAGTCGCGCAAGCTACTTCCGTCACCCCACACTTCCAGAACCCGATTCAGCCTCGCGGCACCGAGTGCTCGCGCAACAAGACCCTGCCCTTTTTCGGACGACTGATAGCGCCCCACCGGATTAGATGCCCTGATAATGGTGTAGGTCCATCGTCCTTCAACAGACATTGTTCGAATCATGTCTTCCACCATCAACTTCCCGCATCCATATGGGCTTATTGGATTGGTAGGATGATCCTCGGAGATGACCGGCCAAATGGGTGGCCCATAGACTGCCCCCCCCGACGACAAATAGACAATGTGTCGAATATCAGATGATCGTGCTGCGTGGAAAAACTGGGAGTACGGAACCACGTTCCTTTTAACCTCTGAAGCAATATCATCGGCGAACGTGCTAGGCACGGAAGCACTGACCAGAAGGATTGCAGATGTCAAATCCTTCAAATGGCTCTCGTAGGTTTCCGGATCTTCGAAATCAATTACTGTTGTTTCGGCACCTAAATCAGCAATCTTACGCCTGGCGAATGCACGGAATTCCACTCCTTCGGCAGACAGGTGACCAACCAAATTACGGCCGATAAACCCGGTCGCTCCAAATACACCGATCATAGCAACTCTCTCAAGAACTCTGAAACCTTTTCAGCTTCCGCCTTCCAACTTGCGCTTTTGGCACGACCAAGAGCCGAGGCTGAACGCTTTGCTGTTTTGGCTGGATTTTCAAGAGCCTCCACGAGTGCTTTGGCGATCGAATCTACCTCCAGATCACAGTAGTAGGCCTCCTCTTCTGTCAGCAGCCAGGTCGCATTTGCGCCGCGATTTATCACGAGCGGACAGCCGCAGGCGGCCATCTCCAATGGAAGCAATGACAAGTTCGTAGACGACAAAATCAGGCCAACATCGCATTGCGAGTAGAGGTCAGGAAGACCAGAGACCGGCAAAGTCCCGGCGTTCAAATGATGGAAAGGAATTTCGTATCCGCTGACATCCCACCCCGCGAAGATGACAGCTGCGTCAGGCATCTGATCACAGACCTTCTTCAGAGCCAAAAGCCCCAATTCGAAACATCGCCGAGGAGTAACCGGCCTGGCGTAGAAGAAAATATGTTTCGTCTTTTGGAGTCGTTTTTCGTGCGGTTTGTATAATTCAAGATCGCACGCAAAATTGAAGGAGACCGTGCGCATTCCGTATTCGTCATGTAGCTTTTCTGCTAACCAAGGCCCTGCTGTAATGCCAATCAATCCAAGTTTATAGGTATTTTCAGCAAGAACATATTCAGTCCCGTGGGAATAAAACGCCGGCTCAAAATCTTGCACAAAATAAAGTTTGCGCGCAGTATCTCTATATTTGGAAACCCAGTACGCGGTTTGCCAACCGGTCGCCACGAGGTACTGGCAAGGCTCTATTGAACGCGCGCCCAACAAGACCGTAATGCCATTATCCCCGAATGCTGCGTTCAATGCCGCCTGCGCCTCGGCGGCCGACCCCCATCGGTGTGGCTCGACAACAACAAGACGTTGCTCGGGGAAGCCACAGTCCTTCAAAAGCGCCATGAACCGCAGGATGTTTATATGCCCCCCGGAGGAAGCGTTGAAATCCGGAACCAGCCAGGTCATTGAGCCGGCAGGCACGTTCTCCGACGAAACCTTGATTCCGAAGCCCTGCTCCTCGCCCAACAAGGCGTCATAGTGGCGGAAGACATCAATCTTGCCTTGTAGAGCAACGGGGAGACCCTTGGCTGCCCTGGCCAGCGCTTTTCGCGTTGCCGCTCTAACCCCGTCACGTGCTGCGACTGCCCTGAACCGCCTGAGATTGTCCAGCATTGGCTGTCAGCGCTCCATCAACTGTCTATCACGCGAGAATTTCGTCTCGTTTCTTTTTACAACCGACAGATTCGCTGTGCCGAGGTAATAGCCAGCCTGACGCGCGATGTTGTCGAATGGCTGCTTCACAACGGCGCCAAGATTTGAGAAAATCCACCGATTTTTGATCGCAAGTCGCAGATCTCTTGCAGTGGTTCTAGCCACCTGTCGCAGCGCTTCGTTTTTCGATTTTGACAATTTATAGCCAAAAAGCTCGTTTAGAGCTTTTGATTCGTCATAACT
>NZ_NWQG01000293.1:0-6475 GCF_002529485.1 Mesorhizobium sanjuanii | reverse complement strand
ATGCAAAAGGTCCTGCTCATTTATGCCTGCGAACAGGTGTCGACTGGTAAAATTTCGAGAGAGTTAGATAGCTATTGACAGATTATGAAAAGAATCGGCATATGGCTGCAGGTCTTTGGCGGCGAGAGGACGCGCGCCGCGGCCCGAGCCGTCCAGAATTTTGAGGAACACCGATGCTCACGAGACTCGATAGAAAACTGGCGAACATCCGGGCGGGCAACTACAAGCCCACCGACTTCATCATCGCCGATGCCAAGGACAGCGATGTCGGAGCGGGCGTGACCGCGACCGGGTTCGACTATTCGGCAAGACCGCCGCGCCGCCGCAGCCGCCAGGAATTCATCGCGCAGATCGAGGCGATCATCAGGCAGGACATCGTCGACATCATGCTGGTGTCGCAGTCGAATCTCGAACTGCTGGACGAACGTGCCGCCTTTCTTGGCAGCGAGGTGAAGCCGGCGATCCGCGCCAATCTCGAAACCATGTGCTGGGGGGCGGTCCGGCATGGCGTCTATACACAGACGCCATCCATTCCCTTTCGCGATGCCAATCTCGCCCGCCTCGTTGCCAACTATCCGACGAGCGGCACGAATCTCGGCCTGTACTCGGTCTCCTTCAGCAACAATATCGAGCTCGATATCCGCACATTGAACGCCTTTGCCGAATTCCGGGCAGAGGCTGCCAGCCACAATTTCAAATATTTCTACGAGGTCTTCAATCCAAGCGTCGACATCGGGCTCAGCCGTGAGGAGATCGGCGAGTTCGTCAACGACAATATCATCAAGTCGCTGGCAAGCGTGCCGCGCGCCGATCGGCCGCTCTTCCTCAAAACCCCGTACAACGGACCGAAGGCGCTGGAAGAGCTCGTCAATTTCGATTCCGAACTCATTGTCGGCGTGCTCGGCGGCGGCGCCGGAACAACGCGCGACACGTTCGAGCTCGTCGCTCAATCCGAGCGCTACGGCGCGCGGCTGGCCCTCTTCGGGCGCAAGATCAACCTCGCCGAGGCGCCGCTTCAGCTGATCATTCTGATGCGAGCGGTCGCAGACGGGGAGATGGAGCCGGAAGAGGCTGTCCGCGCCTATCACGGTGAACTGCAGAAACTGGGCCTTGCCCCCAACCGGTCGCTGGCGGACGACCGGGCCATTACGGAGGACGTCTTGAAGGTCGCGGCTGCCAAGGCCGCCTGACCACTGACAGGGAGACGCCATTTCGTCTCCTTCGGAACGTGGCCCCTGAGGGGTTACGACGCCCGCGAGTAAGAGGCCGCGTGGCGCGCATGCTTGGAGAAAAAGGGAGGAACATAATGAGGAAAATGCTGTTTCTTGCGACGACCATCCTTACGGCGGCTCTTGCCGCCGGTTCGGCCTGGGCCGACGAGAAGGAAGTGACGGTCTGGTCCTGGTTCATCCAGAGCACGATGGACAAGTCGATCGCGGCTTTCGAGAAGGCCCATCCGGACATCAAGGTCAAATACACCTACTACAACTATTCTCCTGAATACATCACCGCGCTGAAGGCGGCGGCGGCTTCAGGCAGTCTGCCTGACGTCATCGGCCTGCAGCCGGGATCGCTGACACAGCAGTACCGGGACAATCTGGAGGCGGTGAATGAGCGCGCCGAGAAGGAATGGGGCGCGGACTGGGCGCAGAAGATCTTCCCGGTCAATCGCAAGCAGATGCAGATGGGCAATCCGGCGGGAGACAAGAACTACTACATCGTCCCGCAGGAATCGCAGGTCCTCTGCATCTGGTACAACCGCAAGATCTTCGAAAAGCTCAACATTGCCGCGCCGAAGACCTATGACGAACTCAAGGCGGCGGCCAAGGCGCTGACCGACGGCGGCTATATCCCGATGTTCCAGGGAGCGGCCGACGGCTGGCAGAACGAGAACGTGTTTCTGATGCTTGCCAACCAGTTCTCGCCCGGCATCGTCGACAAGGCACAGGCCGGCGAGACGCCATGGACCGCGCCTGAACTGGTCGAGGCCATGAAGGCCTGGAAGGGACTCTTCGACGACGGTATCTTCCAGCAGGGCGCGCTCGGCGCCCATGCCTATCCGACGGGCGCCCAGCTCTTCGCGCAGGGCAAGGTCGGCATGATGGCGCTCGGCTCGTGGTGGATGCAGGAAAGCAAGTTCCCGCCGCCGCTTTCGGAGTATGTTCAGAACATGGAAGGCTTCGACTTCTTCTACATGCCGCCAGTCAAGCAAGGCAATCCGGCGAGCCCACCGGTCGGTGGCATCGATATCGGCTACGGGCTGACAAAGAACGGCGGCAAGAACCCGGCTGCATGGACCTTCCTGGCGGAGCTGACCAATGGCGCCGGCTTGCAGGAAGCGCTGAACGACCTCAACGATCTGCCGGCCTTCGAAGGCCATTCACCGAAGGGCGATATCACCGACCACGTGAAGGAGATGTCGGCACGCTTCATGACCGACCTGCCAAAGGCCGAAAACCAGAGGTTTGCCTCGCCGGCCGTCGCCGAGGCTCTGGACAACGCCCTTGCCGCTGTCGCGGCCGGCAGCACCGAGCCGGAGGCAGCACTTGCGACCGTGCAGGCGGCGACCGAAAAGGCGCTCGCCGCTCAATGAACCGCAGCGGCCGGCCGGGCGCTTGCGAGCGCCCGGTCCCCGTTGATCTGACAGGGTGAGCATTATGCGCGCAGAAGCCGTGCGAGCCGGACCCGCGGCGGCGATCGAACGGCGGCCGGCATCGAGAACCTCGACGCTCTATCTCTTCGCTCTGCCGGCGACGCTTCTGTTCGTCGTCTTCATTGCCTATCCGATCCTCTGGGTGGCCGGACAGAGCCTCTACATTCGTTCGGGCAGCGGCGTATCTTCCTTCGCCGGCCTCGCGAATTATGTGACGGTTCTCGGTGATCCGACTTTCTGGATCGTGGTGCGCAACATGCTTTTGTGGGGGGTGATCACCATCCCGGTGCAGATGCTTATCGGTGGGCTGCTTGCCTATTTCATCGAGCGGCATACCCATGCCCTGCGCGGCTTCTTCCGCACCATGTTCTTTCTGCCGGTCGTCACCTCGGTTTCGGTCATCAGCCTGGTCTGGGTGCAGATCTATGCGCCTTACTACGGCATCGCCCAGGAATATCTGAAGCATGTCGGGTTCGTCATGATGACCTCGCCGATCGGCGACCCGAAGATGGCGATCTATGCGCTCATCCTCGTCAACATCTGGCAGTGGACCGGCTTTTCGATGCTCATGTACATCGCCGGCATCGCAAACCTGCCGAGCGAGGTGCTGGACGCGGCGCGCGTCGACGGGGCGAGGGGCTGGCGGCTTGCAGTATACGTCATCGTGCCAATGCTGGCACCGGCGACCAAGTCGTTGCTGCTGCTGGGCGTCATCGGCACGTTGCAGACCTTCCCGATCGTCCATCTGATGACCGGCGGCGGCCCGAACCGCGCCAGCGAGGTGTTCGGCACATTCATCTTCAAGCAGAGCTTCGTGCTCGGCGACACCGGCAGCGGTGCGGCCCTTTCCGTCATTGTGCTCGTCGTCGCGCTGGTCCTTTCGCTGCTCCAGATCGTGACGCTCGGCGCCCGCCTGACGCCGGCCGGAAAGGAGCGCGCGTGACCCCGCTTGCCCGCTCCCGTCTTCGCAGCACCGTGATCCACTTGGTTCTCTTCATCGTGCTCGGCTTCTGGATGATCCCGCAGGTCTACATGCTGTCGATCGGTCTCAGGACGCCGGCCCAGGCCTTCGATGCGGCGCTCTTCACCTGGCCGGTCACCTTCGACAACTTCGTCACGGTCATCCGTGACAATCCGCTTGGCGGCATCTTCCTCAACAGCCTCATCGTGACGGTCGCGACGGTGGCGATCGTGGTGGCCGTCGCCTCGCTCTTCGCCTTCGCCTGCGCCATCCTGCGGCTCAGGGGCTCGCTCTTCCTCTACACGACGCTGCTGACGACACTCATGGTGCCGCTCGCCTCCATGGTGCTGCCGCTTGCCATCCTGCTCAAGAATTTCGGCTGGGTGAACACCTATATCGGCCTGATCCTGCCCTATGCCGCGCTTGGCGTACCCTTTGCCATGGTCATCCTCAAATCCTTCCTGGAGGATGCGCCGCGCGAGCTTTTCGAAGCGGCGCGCGTCGATGGCTGCAATGCTTGGCAGACCTATTGGCACGTGGCGCTGCCGCTGGTCAGGCCAGCCCTTGTCTTCGTCACGATCTGGCAGTTCATCGTCACCTGGAACGAATTCTTCCTTGCCCTCATCGTGCTCACCAAAGCCGAGATGAAGACACTCACCATCGTGCCGATGCAGTATTCGGGCCTCTACATGGCCAATCCCGGCGCGCTGTTTGCGGTGCTCGCGCTGATCGCGCTTCCCCTCATCCTCCTCTATGTGCTGGTCCAGCGCGCCTTCGTGCGCGGGCTGCTCGCCGGCGCGGTGAAAGGCTAGATCCATGGCGACGCTTTCGATCGACAAGATCACCAAGGCTTTCGGCAGCGTGACAGTCATTCCCGAACTGTCGCTCACCATCCCCGACGGCGAATTCTGCGTGCTTGTGGGACCGTCGGGTTGCGGCAAGTCCACGCTGCTGAGGATCATCGCCGGCCTGGAGCCGGTCAATTCAGGGCGTATCCTGGTGGATGGCGTCGACATGAGCGATGCCGAGCCGCCGGAACGCGGCGTGGCCATGGTCTTCCAGTCCTACGCGCTCTATCCGCATATGGATGTCGGCCGCAATATCGGCTTCGGCCTCGAGATCGGCCGCACCCCTTCGGCTGAGATTGCCGAGCGGGTGCGCCGCGCCGCCGACAAGCTGCGCCTGTCGTCCTATCTGCGGCGCAAGCCGCGCGAACTCTCCGGCGGTCAGCGGCAGCGCGTGGCGATCGGCCGGGCCATAACCCGCAAGCCGAAGCTCTTCCTCCTCGACGAGCCGCTTTCCAATCTCGATGCGGCGCTGCGTGTCGGCATGCGCGTCGAGATCGCGCGCCTCAAAGCCGAACTCGCATCGACGATGATCTACGTCACCCATGACCAGGTTGAGGCGATGACGCTTGCCGACCGCATCGTCGTGATGGATGGCGGGCGGATCGAGCAGGTAGGCACGCCGCTCGAACTCTATCACCGGCCCGCCAATCTGTTCGTCGCGAGCTTCATCGGTTCACCCGCCATGAATTTCCTCAATGGCCGGGTTGCCTCCGTTCAGGACAAGCAAGCGACGGTCCGTCTGGCATTAGGCCCCACGCTTGATGTCGCCATCTCCAGGCCGCTCGAACCGGGCGATGACGTCGTCCTTGGCATTCGGCCGGAACATATTCTCCTCTCGGCCGGGGAGCACGCGGATGCACATGTCGTGGAGGCTGGCGTGGTCGAACTGTTGGGCAGCGACACCTTCATTCATGTGCGGAACGGCGAAGAGAACCTGGTTATCCGCGACAGCAGCGGGCGGGTGGCGCGCGCCGGGGATCGCCTTGCGATCTCCTTGCCGCCTGCCGCCTGCCATCTCTTCGACAAGACCGGCGACAGAATCTCCGAAAATGCACCCACGCGCTGGGAACCCATACCCGCAAAAGCGCGGATCAACTGACGGCAGCCAAGGACTACAAGGAGGAAAATATGACGGATTTCCAGGGGCGACCCATTCTGGTCACCGGCGGCAGTGGCGGAATCGGGGGCGCCGTCGTTCGCCATCTGGTGGCGGCCAATGCTGATGTCATCGCCGCCGGCCGCTCGCGCGAGGCACTCAATGCGATCGCAGGCGAGACCGGCTGCCGCACCCTGATCTTCGATCTCGCCTCGGAGGAGGAAATCCGCAACGCTCTCGAAGGGCTCGACCTCTGGGGCGTCGTCAACTGCGGCGGCTTCGGCGGCGAAATCGCAACGCCCATGGATACCGACATCGCCATCTTCGACAAGGTCATCACCATCAATGCGCGCGGCGCACTGCTCGTCACCAAATATGCCACGCAGTCGATGGTCCGGCTCAAGAAGGGCGGTGCGATCGTCAACGTGTCGAGCCAGGCCGCGCTCGTTGCCCTGGAAGGGCATATTTCCTACGGTTCGTCGAAGGCGGCGCTGGAAAATATCACGCGCGTTTCAGCCCTTGAACTCGGGAAGTACGGAATCCGTGTCAACAGCGTCAACCCGACGGTGGTGATGACGCCGATCTCTTCCGGGCATTGGAGCCAGCCGCATGTCGCGGAGCCGTTCTTGAAGCAGATGCCGCTCGGCCGCTGGGCAACCGAGGATGAAGTCGCAGCGCCGATTGTTTTCCTGCTCAGCGATGCGGCGTCGATGATTACCGGCGTCTCGTTGCCGATAGATGGCGGCTATACCTGTCGTTAAAGTATCCGTTTTGATCAAGGGGTTTTAGGGGTCCATTTTCGCTGCGCCTTGAGGAGAGCGTTTGCGAGGATGATGAGCTTTCGCATCAACGCGGTGATGGCAACCTTTGGCGGTTTGCCTGCCGCCTTTAGCGCCTGGTATTTTGCCTTTAGGTTC
>NZ_NWQG01000292.1:0-658 GCF_002529485.1 Mesorhizobium sanjuanii | reverse complement strand
TCCTTGGGGATCGCCCACATCAGCCCGGCGCTGGCCGGATCGATCTCCGGCGTGATGTCCTGGCCGTGCAGGCAGAGCCCGGCCTCCAGCCGCAAGCTGTCGCGGGCGGCCAGCCCAATCCACAGCACGCGCTCGTCCTCGAGCAGCCTGGCGACAAGAGCGCGCGCATCCGCTTCCGGCAGGCCGATCTCGAAACCGTCCTCGCCGGTATAGCCGGAGCGGCTCATGAACCAGTTTTGCCTGGGTTCGATGCCATGCATGAACAGCAGCGATCCGGTCTCGATGCCGGCACGGGCAAGGGCCGCCCATGCTGCGGGACCCTGGATGGCCAGGAAGACGCGGTCGAGCGCATCGACCTTCGCGTCGAAATCCGCAGCCAGTGCGCGCAGGTGCTTCTCGTCGGTGGCGGCGTTGCCGGCATTGGCGACGACCATGAAGCGCTCGTCGCCCAGCCGGGTGATGATGAGGTCGTCGATGATGCCGGCGGCCTCGTTGAGGAAGAAGGTGTATTTGGACTGGGAGATATCGAGCGCGCCTGCATCCAGCGGGCAGGCGCGGGCGAGCAGTGCGGCGGCGCCCGGACCGCTGACCTCGAACAGCTTCATGTGCGAGATGTCGAACAGGCCGGCCTGTTCGCGGGTGTGAAGGTGTTCCTTCA
>NZ_NWQG01000291.1:0-5886 GCF_002529485.1 Mesorhizobium sanjuanii | reverse complement strand
GCCTGAGAGACTCGCGCCCCGTAACTCTGTCGGCAGCGCTTACACCTTCGGCGCGGGGGCAAGCCCCGACTTTCCAGAGTGTCTTTCCCGTCTACGGTTCTTTTGCCTGAGAGATTTCGGGCGATTTCCCCTTCGGCGGCAGCTCTCGCTGCTCTCTCCCGCAAACAGGTAGGACTCAAACCTTGAGCCCTCGACTCGTCATCCATAGCCCGTCAACGACACCTTGTCACCTGCCAGCGACATTTAAAGCGCGTCGCACTGAACGGATTCAGGCGCTGCGCTTTGGGCCTTTGTTTGATGCATTTCGTTACCCAAAACCGCTGCACACCCTTTGGGCGACGTGCATTGGCCTACAAGTCTTCGCTAACCACGCCGTTTGGCGGTTTCTCAAGACACTGCTGATATAGGGATCGCCATGGTGCTTGGGGCCGGCATTGCCGGCAGCGGACGGGGACGAAAAGATGGGCGAACTGATCATGAGCGCGCCGGTGGCCGGGCTGACGTCGAAAAATCGCATCACGGCTGAAGATGTGGTTATGCTGCGCCGCGAGGTGTTTGGCGATGGCGTGGTGAGCCGCGGCGAGGCCGAGGCGCTCTTTGCGCTCGATGCGACGGCCAGGGACAAATGCGCACAATGGCCTGACTTCTTCGTCGAGGCCGTCACCGATTACATCGTCCATCGGGAAAAACCGGCGGGCTATGTCTCGCAAGACAATGCCGATTGGCTGGTCCGGACGATTTCGCGCGATGGCATGGTCGACAGCCGCACCGAACTCGAACTGCTGGTGCGTGTGCTGGAAAAGGCGAAGTCCTCGCCAAACAGGCTTTGCGCCTATGCGCTGGAGCAGGTCGCCCATGCCGTCGTCGACGGCAAGGGGCCGCTCATGCACGGCGGCAAACTGGTACCCGGCAGGATAGCCAAGGCGGAAGTCGAGCTTCTGCGTCGCATCCTCTATGCCTATGGCGGCGACGGCAACATTGCCATGACCCGCGCCGAGGCGGAGGTGCTGTTCCGGATCAATGAGCGGACGACGACGGCCGGCAATGATCCGTCCTGGAACGATCTGTTCGTCAAGGCGATCGCCAATTTCGTCATGTGCTCTGCCGGTTACGAGGCGCCGATGCGCGACGTGGCTTTGCGCCAGGATTCGTTCTTCGAGAAGGCCGAACCGGAAATTGGCGGTTTCTTCAACCGCATGGTGTCGGGCGGTCTCGCCGGTATCCTGGAAGCCTACCGCGCGCCGGGCGATATCGAGGCCGATTGGGAATCGAGGAACAAGGCAGCCGAGGCCCTGGCTCGCCGCGCTGAGACGATCGACGCCGGCGAGGCGAAGTGGCTGGCCGAACACATTGGCGACCGGCCGCTGCAGGAGAACGAGCGGGCGTTGCTGACGTTGATCAAGCACGCCTCGCCGGAAATCCATCCGGTGCTGAAGCCGCTGATCGACAAGGTCGCCTAAGGCGCTGACATCACGCTCTATTGTTTGGCCGGCTCGGGCTTGCCGGTGTCGAAACGCGACAGCCATTTGAAGCTGTCGAACCAGTAGCGGCGCACGCCGCCTATGGTGCCGTCGGCGGTGCGCGCGCCGATCCAGTTGTTGACGTACTGGATGAGACGGACATCGTCCGGCCGCAGGGCAAATGCCTCCGGCGTCCGCAACAGCGGCCCGCCGACCATGGTCAATTTCGCATCATAAAGCCTGGCGGCCATCTGCGGCGTTGGCGAGGTGGCGACCATGGCCTGCGCCTCGCCGCCGATGATCGCGGCAAACACATCGGCCGTATTGTCGAAGGAGAGGATGGTCGCCTTGGGAAAGGCTTCCTTCGCGGCGGCTTCGTCCGTGGAATTGGAGAGCACGGCGATCTTGTATCCCGGCGCCCGCAATGCCTTTCCCGGCTTTTTGCCAAGACTGGCGATCGTCGCCACCATGCGGATATCGGCGGTGCCGGTCTTGTCGGAGAATACCACGTCGCGGGCGCGTTCCGGCGTGCTGGCATAGCCTGCCGCGATCATGTCGAAATCGCCCTTGAGCAGTCGCGACTTGAGGTCATTCCAGGGCACTTCGACCAGCTTCAGGTCGACGCCAAGGTCGGAAGCGAGCGCGTTGGTCAGGTCGACGTCATAGCCCGCAAATTTCCCGTCGGCCTTCTTGAGGATCCATGGCGGGTTGAGCGCCACGCCGACCGTAAGTGTCTTCTGGTCGATGACGCGCTTGAGGCTGTCGTCCGCCCAGGCGGATGGCGCCGCCAGCGCCAACCAGGCGGAAAGGACAAGTATAGTTGCGGCGATTACCTTAGCGCGCATGAATATAACCTCGCTGCTGTCCGTCCGGTTGTCAGATTTACACAGAGATGCCATTCTGTCGATAGCGAACCCTGATGGAGGACTTGCGATGTCGGCACGGATGGCGGTTACCGGTTCGATGATGTTCCTGGCCTGCACCTTGGGCAATCCGGCCAAGTTTTCGCTGCTGCCGGACGCGGCGCAGGCGGCAGGTGCAAACCGCATCGTCTGCTCCAGCGCGAACTACCGTTATTCCTACTGTGGCGTCGATACGCGTCGCGGTGTGCAGTTGACGTCACGGCTTTCGAAGGCACGTTGCCAGTATGGCAAGAGCTGGGGTTATGACCGCGGTGGCGTCTGGGTCGACAATGGCTGCTCGGCCGAATTCGCAGTAGCCGGCTCCGGCCGCAAGCCATCCTCAGGTGATGCGGCGGCTGCGATCATTGTCGGAGGCATCGTTGGCGCGATCCTTGACAACAACGACAAGCATGGCCACCGTTCGGATAATTACTATCCGAGGCCGAAGCCGCGCCGTGGCGATCAGTGGATCGATCCGACGCCGCAGTTCGACAGGGACGGTAACCCCAATTTCGATACTCACGGCAACTATCAGGGATGCCACGGCGTCGGCTGCATGGTGGATAATCCGGACGACACGCGGGGCGGGCCACCTGAGCCCGGTCAAACCACTTTCGAGGATTCGGACGAATGATGGCGTCGCCAAGATCTGTATGCTTAACGGTTGAGGCGTCCTACCCGAGCAGCCATTAAATGCCGCCGTACCAGTCGTAGCCATTGTCCTCCCAATAGCCGCCGCGGCCGCCGCCGACATTGGCGAAGCCGTCGACCAATTCGATCTTGTAAAGGTATTTCGGCATCTTGTAACCGAGTTGGCGCTCGACACGGACACGCAGCGGCGCGCCATTCTCGACCGGCAGCGGCTTGCCGTTGAGGCCATAGGCAAGGATGGTCTGCGGGTGGCGGGCGTCGATCAGATCGATCGTGCCATAATATTTGATGTCGCCCGACAGGCTGCGCTCGATCGTGTCGAGGCAATGGAACATAACGTAGCGCGCCTGCGGCTTGACCACCGCCTGGTCCAGCACCAACGACAGTGGCGTGCCGGTCCATTTGGCGATGCAGCTCCAGCCTTCGACGCAGTCGTGACGGGTGATCTGGGTGCGGCTCGGCATGTTCATCAGCTGCTCGCGGGTGAGCGACAGCGGCTTTTCGACGAGGCCGGAAACCTCCAGCCGCCAGTCGGCGAAATTGTTGGCGAGCAGGCCCTTGTAGGTATCGTCGTCCGGCGCGGTGATGCCATTCGGCCGCTGCGGCTGGCGGATGTCTGCTTCGGTGAATTCCGGCGCCAGCGCGTCGCGACCGGCAAGCAATCGCTGCGCGCGATACGTCAGGTCGTTGGCGCCTTCGAGGAAGCTGCGCAGGCCGTCACCGACGCCAAGCTGGCTGTCGAAGGCGTCGCAGCCCGACAGCATGATGCCCGAAAGGCCGAGGCTGGCCGAGGTAAGGAATCTCCTGCGGTTGATCTGGAATTTTGGCATGTCAGGCGCTCCTTTCGGACGATTTTCCGTCATCCGCCGGCGGATCGGTTCGGTACCAGCCGGTGATGATGGACCGCAGCTCGTTGATCGGGCCGGCGGCGAGGATCATCAGCATATGGATGACGAAGAAGGCGACGAGCAGACCCATCACGACGAAATGGATGGTGCGCGCCGTCTGCCGGCCACCAAGCAGATCGTTCAGGAACGGCAGCACCGAATCCATGCTCGGCGACATGGCAAGGCCGGTGATGATCATCAGCGGCAAAAGCACGAACAGCACGCCGCCATAGGCCATCTTCTGCAGCGTGTTGTACTCGCGTGTGTGGTGGAACTTCAGCTTGGCGTGGTCGATGATGTCCCGCGGCAGGCGCCTGATATCATCGATGCGCGGGGCGAGATCGCGGCGCAGATGGCCGTTGATCAAGCTGGCGACCAGCCAGACGATCAGCGTCGTCGACAGTACCCAGGCGAAGAAGAAATGCACGACGCGGGCGGTGCCGAGGTCGTAATAGGACGGGATTGTCGCCCATGACGGAAAGGCGCGGGACGTTTCCTGTCCGGCCGGCCCCGACCAGCCGAGCACGCCAGTGGTGTCGAAGCGCTTGCCCAGGATTTCGGTGTAACCGCGCGGGCCGGTTGCGGTATTCTCGGCGCCAATGGCGAAGACGGTGTTGTTATAGGTGAAGCCGGATTCCTTGCCGATATAGAGCTGGGGGCGGGCGTTGAAGATCTGCAGCCCGGAAAGCAGCATGAAGAACAGCGAGGCCGCCCAGAGCCAATGCGTCAGCCGCGTCCAGCGCGACTGCCGATAGATCAGCGTCGTATCCTTCGATGGGGCGGTGTCCGCGCCGGCGATGGGTTGGCTTCTGGCAACCGATTCCATTTGTCTCGTCCTCTCGACCGCACAGCCGGCCTTTCCCGTCTTTCTCCTCCCAATACGCTGTCAGCCAAAGCGATGTTTCATCCGATCACGGAATTATTACAGGCTGCTCGATGTTACGAGCTGCCCAGACTGACGGCGAGGTTGACCGCTGCCGCGACGATCACCGTGTTGAAGAAGAACGACAGGACCGAATGGACAAGCACGACGCGGCGCATGTGCGAGGTCGTTATGTTTACGTCGGCGGTCTGCGCGGTCATGCCGATGATCGACGAGAAGTATAAAAAGTCCCAGCCTTCCGGCCGCTTGCCGCCCGGGAAGTCGAAGCCGCCGACAGGGTTTTTCTGCTTGGTTTGGGAGTCGATCGTGTCGCCGTCCATCCAATAGACATGTGCGTAGTGAAGCGCCGCCATCGCATGGATGGTGAACCAGCCGAGCGGGATCGACAGCAGGGCGAAGGTCAGTTCGAAGGCAGACGCGCTGCCCTTTCGATTGATCAATTGAAACAGGGAGATGGTAGCAACACCGACGACGACAAACGTGACGGCGAAGATGACCAGCACCGGCTGGTCAGTGGCACGCGCATTCTTGCTCAGATAGCGGCCGGTGAGCAGCGGCATCTGGGCGACGACGAGGATGATGTAGGCAGCAAAGAACGCATTGGCGCCGATCGAATAGGCTAGGGGCGCGCGCAACACCAACGCGATGGCCAGCGCCACTCCCCCGATGCAGGCCGACACCGCGAATTGCATATGCCGGTGCATTGGTTTCTTGATGGGTGTATCGGCGGCCATGGCCTAGCCTGATGGTGTCGTTTTTCTTCTAGTCCGGTGTGGCGGATTTCAACGCCCGTCGCAAGATGCGATCGAGTTCGCCTAAAAACCGCGAACGGTCCTGCGGCGCGAAGCTCGCATTGTAGCCTTTGCTTTCGCCGGTCTCGCGCAGATGCTGCTTCAGATCGCGCATCGCCACCGCCATGCCGATCGTCTCCGGCGTGAACGGGCGTCCGGTCGGGCCGAGCACATGGGCGCCGAGCGCCACCGCTCGAGCCGCCAGCGGAATGTCCGCCGTCACGACGATATCGTTGGGTTTGGCATTTTCGACGATCCAGTCGTCGGCAGCGTCAGCACCCTTCGACACCACGACATTGCGGATCATCGGAT
>NZ_NWQG01000290.1:0-6624 GCF_002529485.1 Mesorhizobium sanjuanii | reverse complement strand
CAATATATTTATGACCATTAATCACCTTTTTGGCCTTTTTTTGATGCCGTTGCAATTTCAAACCCATGAGTCACGACGTATACACGGTCACTGTCCCGCCATATTACGCTTATTACCTTCCCTTTGTTTTCAGATATTTTATCAACGTGCGCCTGCAGCAGCTCAACGCTGTCCATGATTTCTGTTACGACGTATTGCATCAGACATTCCTCCTCTATCTCTCTCAAAGAGCGCCGACCCTGTTTCGCGCTCCCCTATGTCTCGCAATACGCCGATGCCTTGCACAACACGCGTCCTGACGTGCCGGCACGAATACCCTCGGCAAACCGAAGTGGCTTTTCGGCCCAAATGGCTCGATCTTGGGGCCCGCACTTACAAAGCCGATCGCCCGGCGTTTGAGGTTGACGTCGATGATTGTGCGCCAGCGTCCGCCTGTCATCAGTTTGTCAACGGCGCGCAGCGTGTTCCCGACCTCGGCATAGCTCAGATCGTCCGGCGAAAGCCGGCGCCAGGTTTCGGCGAGAAGCATGCCGAGCTCGTCGCGCGAGGCGACCAGTGCCTCGCGAAACTCCCGCGGCGACGCGGCATAAGCTTCGTCGAACATCGGTTGGATGACGCGAAAATAGTCAGGGCTGTCCTCCAACCTGTCCGACAGGTCTTCCTGGTCTTGGCCAATCAGCCCGCGCGCGACGAGCTCCTCGTGGAAGAGGTCGACGAAAATGTCGAACATCGCGCCGGTCAGCGGCTGGGCGAGAGCGTGCTCGTCGCGCCAGCCTTGCACGAAATCCAGCATCGACAGCGGGTTGGCGGCGAGCCTGATCTGGCTGTTGCCGGATAGCTCGGCGATGCGGTTGACGAGATTGCGCGTATAGAGATTGCCGTGGCTGGCCTCCAACAACTCGTCAATGACGGAATCGAAATGCAGGGCCGCGACAAGAGCTGTCAGGTCGGCTGCGGATTCGTGAAAGCCGTAATACTCCGCGCCGACCGTCCCGGGATCGGGTACGCCGATGATGGAATAGATGATGCAGTGGCCGACCTCGTGGGCGACAACGTCGAAGTTGAGGCTGAACGGCTCAACCTGGCCATCCGCCGTCTCGTGGATGCCGACCTCCAGAAAGCCGTAACCCATGAAGGCGTTTTCGTGCAGATTACGCTGTATCACCAGTTCAAGGCGGTCGAGGTCGCGCTGGAAATGCCAGGCGATGGGATGGCCGAAATATTTCTCCCAGACGTCCAGCGTGAAGCGCACCGAGCCGAACAGATGCGCGGCCTCGAACTCTGGATCTTCCGGCGCGATGTGGTCGAAATGTCCATCGGCATCGGGAAACGCCGGCGGAAAGACGTCGCCGGGCCATGGCGGCAGCAGATAGAGCGGGTCGCCGCGCAAATTTTCCGCCAGGCCGTAGGCAAGCGCCTTGCCAATGGGATCAACGACATACATGCGCTCGTCACCCGGGCCAGGCCCGACCGATCCTGCCGGCGACGACACAATCACGATTTCCGGATGACGAAAAGACTCCAGGAACGGCGCTTGGGCGAACAGCCGGAAGCGCGTCCCATTCTCGAATACAGAGCCTACCCCTTCAAATGCCACGCTTGTCCTCATGGACAGAGACATGCACGTCATATTCACTGCAATATCGTCGGCGAATGCGCTTTCAAGTTAGCCCGTTTTCGTCAGTCAGGCCAGAGTCATCGGACGCATTGCGGCCGGCCGTGAACGTATATTCATGAGCCAGCAGGTCATAGAACTTGTCGACGCCGGGCAATCCGATGGAGATGGCATAGTCGGCAATGTCTCGAGGAACGGGTCGACCGAGCTGTGTCTCGAAATACCAGGCTGCCAGCAGGGCACGTGGCATCGGCGCGGATGACGATGGCGAGGGACGCTGCCTGGCCAGGGCGTTCTTGCGATAGCCCGTGTAGAGATCGAGTTCGCGCAACCGGTCGAGCATGCCTTGATGCAGCTCGGAATCGCGGTCTCGCGCCAGCGTCTCGACGGCTGCATCATCCCCGATCTTGCGCTCCAGCCCCGCAAGATCCGTTCCGTTTTCGCGCACCCAGTCGATTACGTCCGTTTGCCGCATAAGCCCGCGCCGCGAGCGGAACTCGCCCATCGCCCTCCTGATCGCGTCGCGATCAGCCGCCGCGTCCTTGTCGCCGCGGACGAGCAGGCGAAGCAACGCATCGCGGCGCACCTGCCGATACTCGCCGCGCAGCCGGAGCTCATCGAGAATGGCATCCTCTTCAGCAGTGACTTCGCCGCAGATCCACGCAGTTTCACGTCGCCAGGGCGCATTGTGCCAGCTCTCCGTCCACTCGAAATGGAAGTCGGGAGGTGCCGGCGTGGCGCCACCGCGGACAAAGGCATCCATCTCCTTGAGCAGTTCCAGCCCGTCCTCGCGCTTCCTGTCGACCCTTCCGGTTCGCAGCCAGGCAGCCAGCTTCTCCGCCGTTCGCGGATCGCCGACATCCGCCAGCACGTCAGGCCAGGTTCTATGCTGATAGAAGCGCGCCTTGGACGAAGCTGCCAGGCGCGCAGCTGTCGGCATGTCGATGATTCCTTGTGCGACCGCCTTCTCGAGCGTCGCGCGGATATTGACCATCGGCTCGCTCAGGCGGATGTATCCGGCCTCCGGCGGGCCATGGATAAGCGCGACCTCGTCATCGTCGGTGAGTTCGCCGTCGCGATATGCTTCGAAAATGCGTCCGACGCCGCGCATGCCGAACGAATGCAACTCCGCGGCGCGCAGTGCGCCCATGCTGGACGCACCAAATACGGCGATCCCGCGCGTCAAGGCCCAAAGTATCTCCTTGTGCAGGACCGCCGGCTGACCGTCGAAATAGCCGTCGATGACGCCGATCGCTTTAGGGCTGCCACGCGTGACGGCATAAAGGTCTCCTTGGCGCACGGGGGGGCGGAATTCGAATCCGCTGTATGGCGCGATGTCTTGCGCGCTGAGACTCGGACCGCAAAAGACGACCGGGTTCATTCTCCCTCATCCGACATTCGGCGAGCTCGCTCGCCCGGCACATAGTGGTCATGATCGTCCGGGCCTTCGAGGCCAGGTACCACAACGCGAACGACAGGCAGGCCGATGTCCTCCTTGGCCAGATCGACGGTGATGACCTCGTTTACGCCTGCCGCCTGCAACTTTTCGATCAGCCAGGCCACATTCTGCGCAACCCCCACATTCGGCGCACCTCGTGCGGCCCTGTCTCCGGCAGAGGCAATTCGCCTCGTGGCGGAGCGCTCGGCAAGCAATCTCTCGGAGCGCCGGCGGCGGTTCTCTCGATAGGCTTCCGAATACTCCTCGGTGGCCAGATCGTCTCGTGCTGCCGATACATAGGTCGTTCGCACCTGGGCGGCCTCGATGAGCGTCTTCAGCAACGCGGTCTCCGGCACCGGGTGCGCTGCCGCGCCTATGCCGTAGTGGCTGTTTCGGTCCCGGCGATCAGCGATCAGGCAGAAAAAGGCCGGCACACCGACGTCAGAGGTCGTCTCCCAGGCCGCAACCTCGAAGTCCGCGCTTTCGAGCTTCTTCAACACATCGCGGCACGGGCCGTCCGGCACACTGCCGAGATCGACACCGGTGCGCCGGCGGCGAGCGGACGGCATCTGGTTCCACAGGGAAGTCGCGTCGCGTTCGACGATCTCGCAAATCCCGTGATGGATCGCTTCATCGAATGTGTTTCCAGAGGCCAGCCCGTTGCTGCTGCAGTCAAAGAAGCCGCTTCCAGGAGGCGGGGGGACGGTGAAGTTCGCCCGCACCGACTCGAACGGCAGCCAACGCGCCTCACCGGAGATCATGTCCCTGCCTTCAATCCACAGCGTCACGATATCCCTGCTGAATGGCCTGCCGGTAATGCGAGGCAGCCTCCCAATCTCGGCGAACCGGTGCGATCGGGAGAGTTCAGCCATACTGCCGAGCTTCAGAGGGCGCTCGATGTGTTCTGCGTGGTAAAGTTCCACCGATTCCATCAGCCCGGAAGCCGTGGCTGAATCCAAATCGATGCCCTTGCCTTGCGACACAGCCAGGGAACGGGCGTTGGGGCGACACACCATCACCACCGGGATGCCTATGCGATCAAGCCCGGTCACATTGGCGACCCTGGTGATCCCCATTCGCGCCCAGTGCGGGCGCACCCGGGCAATCACGCCGCGAGCGCCTTCCGCGCGATAAGACGTTCCC
This sequence comes from Mesorhizobium sanjuanii, assembly GCF_002529485.1. Taxonomy (NCBI): domain Bacteria; kingdom Pseudomonadati; phylum Pseudomonadota; class Alphaproteobacteria; order Hyphomicrobiales; family Phyllobacteriaceae; genus Mesorhizobium; species Mesorhizobium sanjuanii. The sequence continues at coordinate 2,428 of NZ_NWQG01000290.1, read as the reverse complement.
GGCAACGCGCCATCCGCCAACGACACCAACTCCTGGACCCCGAGAGATCGCGTGACCTTAACGATTTCCGCCGGCCCGCAACAGAGCAGGCTCGCGGCAGGGGCGTAGCCGTGTCCGAAACTGCGAAGAGCTGCCGCAAGGCGCGCTCAAAGCGTGTTGGGGATTTTAGGGACTTAATGGTCGGAGTGGCCGGATTCGAACCGACGACCCCTTGACCCCCAGTCAAGTGCGCTACCGGGCTGCGCTACACTCCGGACCGGTCGCGATGTATCGTGATAACCCCGTGCGGGTCAACCGAATTCGGCGACTATGCTGGAGATGAAATTGCCGGCACCGGTCCCGGTCGCACCGCCGCCCGCAACTGCCGCTGATGGCGGTATTCCAGCGCAATCGCTCCCCAGATCAGCCCGAGCAGCAGATAGACATGGCGCCAGTGGTCGATGTCGATGAAGGTGCCGAGCCCGATATTGCCGATGAAGGCGACATAGGCGCACAGGAGATAGGGTTGCCACGGCCTGTCGCGCAACAGGATGCGGAAGCCGGCTGATATGGTCCACAAGGTCAGCGTCAGGAAAGACACGAAGCCGAGCCAGCCATAGTCCATCAGCATCTTCAGCCAGATGTCGTGCGTGTCCTCGCCGAAGATCGTGCCGAAGACGAGCGGTCCGATGCCGAGCGGGTGTTCCAGCGCCATCTGGAAACCGATCGCGTAGCGGGCAAAGCGGCCGAGGCGGGCCGTGTCATAGCTCTGTTCCAATTGCGCTCGGCTGGAAAACATTTCCGAAACGCCCGGAAGTTGCAGGATGACAAGCATCGCGAAGACCAGCAGCGCAATGGCTGCGATGGTCATGACGACGACGCGCAGCCGGAACTTGCCGCTGGCGCTTTGCAGGAACAGGGAACCGGTGAGCAGGATCGCCGAGACGCCGAACATGCCCCAGGCGCCGCGCGAAAACGAGAAAAAGATGCCAGCCGTGATGACCAGCAGCGGCACCGCCAGCAATGGCATGCGCGAGACCGGTCCGGTCAGCAGGAGATAGAGCAGGTAAATGCCGGGCAGCACCAGGAACGGCCCGAACACATTCGGGTCCTGGAAGGCGCCGGCTGCACGGTCGTATTTGGTGAAGATCTCCGCACCAGGGAAGACATGGAAATAGCCGGCAATGCCAAGCAACGCGGTCAGCACCGCGGAAACGACATAGGCGAGGAAGATCAGCCGGTAGAGGCTGGGCTGGACCGCGGTCACCGAGGCGAAGAACACAGCGGTGAAGGCAAGGAACAGCGATACGGCGAGATAGAGCGGCGTGCTGGCGAGGTCCGACATCTGCGTCATCGAGATCATGCCGCCGATGTTCATGATCACCAGCAACACCGTGAGCGGCGCCGCCGCGCGCGATATGCGCAGGCCGAACAAGGCCCACACCACCATCAGTCCGACCATATAGAGGTCGTAGGGCGCCGGCTCGGCAATGACGAAGCCGGACAGGAAGACACCGAGGAACACCGCGCCTGACGAAATCAGCGCGATCAGCTTGGCGTTGACCGCCGAAGGCGGCAACGTGTTGACCGCGGCCGACGGCAGTTCATGGGTGACGGCGCTAATAGGCGTTTTCCGTGTTGAGCAGCCGCACCGGTGTCAGGAACAGGATCCTGAGGTCGAACAGCATTGACCAGTTCTCGATGTAATAGAGGTCGTATTCCGTGCGCATGCGGATCTTCTCATTGGTGTCCATCTCGCCGCGCCAGCCATTGATCTGCGCCCAGCCGGTCACGCCGGGCTTGACCTTGTGGCGGGCGAAATAGCCGTCAACCACCTCATTGTAGAGAAGGTTGTGCGACTGGGCGGCAATGGCGTGCGGGCGAGGGCCGACCAGCGACAGCGAACCGAAAAGCGAATTGAAGAACTGCGGCAACTCGTCGATCGAGGTCTTGCGGATGAAGCGGCCGACGCGGGTCACGCGCGGATCGTTCTTGGTCACCGTCTGCTTGGCCGTCGGGTCCGCCCTGTCCGTGTACATCGAACGGAACTTGTAGACTTCGACGATCTCGTTGTTGAAGCCATGCCGCTTCTGACGGAACAGCACCGGCCCCTTGCTGTCGAGCTTGATGGCGATCGCGGTCGCCAGCATCACCGGCGAAAACACGACGATGCCGATGATCGAGAAGACGATGTCGAAGGCGCGCTTGGCGACCGAATCCCAGTCGTTGATCGGCTTGTCGAAAATGTCGAGCATCGGCACGGAGCCGATGTAGGAATAGGCGCGCGGGCGAAACTGCAGTGCGTTCGAATGCGCGGAAAGCCGGATATCGACCGGCAGCACCCAGAGCTTCTTAAGCAATTGCAGGACGCGCGATTCGGCGGTGAGCGGCAGCGACACGATCAGCATGTCGATGCGGGCGATGCGGGCGAACTCGATCAGTTCGGAAA
>NZ_NWQG01000289.1:0-6681 GCF_002529485.1 Mesorhizobium sanjuanii | reverse complement strand
CTGGCGCAGCCATATGAGATGCCCTGCCCGCAAGTGGTGATCGGCAGCTTCAGCGCTCCGCTCACTCCCGCGCCCCCTTGCCATCGGCCCCTCCCTTGGTGTAGCCAGTCTCCACACTCAAACGTCTTGAAAAGAGGGCTGCGTGTTTATCGACCACCACCGTCAGCGCGGCCCTGTCCCTGCCCTGCGAGCTAGCTTGCAGGGCTGACCAGGGACGGTCCGGGTTTCTCCCGCTTCGTTTTTTTGGTCTGCCCTTCGTGGTGCCGCAACGCTGAGCCTGATGGCCAGCACGTGCACCGTCAAGTGCATTGAGCCGGACTCCGGCAAGACCAGAGAAATCCAAATGGCCCTGATCAGCCTCAAATCCCTCGGCGTCACCATGAGTGCGCCGCTCTTTTCCAACCTCGACCTCACCATCGGCGCCGGCGACCGGCTCGGCATCGTTGCCGCCAACGGCCGCGGCAAGTCGACCTTCCTCAAATGCCTGACCGGCGAGATGGAACCGACATCCGGCGACATAGCCCGCACGCGCGGCCTGCGCGTCGGCCATGTCGAGCAGTCGGTTCCGGCTGCTCTCCTCGACCACACTTTCCATCAGGTAGTTACCTACGCCCTGCCGGCCGAGCAGGCGGAAAGCGAGTTGTGGCGTGTCGACGTGGTGCTCGACTCCCTCGACGTGCCTGAGCCGATGCGCGAGCGGCCGATGCGTGCCTTGAGCGGCGGCTGGCAGCGATTGGCGCTGATCGCCCGCGTCTGGGTCACCGATCCCGATGTCCTGCTGCTCGACGAGCCGACCAACCATCTCGACCTTGCCCGCATCAGCCAGTTGGAAGCCTGGTTGAACGCCCTGCCACGCGAGGTGCCGGTCATCATCGCCAGCCACGATCGCGCTTTCCTGGACGCCACCACCAACCGCACGCTGTTCCTGCGCCCCGAGCAGTCGCCGGTGTTTGCCCTACCCTATTCCCGGGCAAGACAGGCGCTCGACGAAGTCGATGCCTCGACCGAGCGCAAATTCCAACGCGACATGAAGGTGGCACAGCAATTGCGCCGGCAGGCCGCCAAGCTCAACAACATCGGCATCAATTCGGGCAGCGACCTGCTGACGGTCAAGACCAAGCAACTCAACCAGCGCGCCGAGCGCCTGGAAGATGCAGCGGCACCGGCGCATCGCGAGAAATCGGCGGGCGCGATAAAGCTGGCCAATCGCGGCACCCATGCCAAGGTGCTAATCACGCTCGACGACGCAACGGTCGAGACACCCGACGGCACGCTGCTGTTCAGGACCGGCAAGCGCCACATCTGTCAGGGCGATCGCATTGTCCTGCTTGGCCGCAACGGCGTCGGCAAGTCGCGCTTCGTCACCCTGATCCGGAATGCCATCGGTGAACCGGAAACCGTGCAGAGCGTCAAGGTGACGCCGTCGACGGTGCTCGGCTACAGCGACCAGGCGCTGTCCGGGATGAGCAGCAGCGACACGCCGCTGGCGATGGTCTCGCGAAAATTCGATGTCGGCGAGCAACGCGCCCGCTCGCTGCTCGCCGGCGCCGGGGTCAGCATCGACATGCAGGAGCGCAGGATCGGCGTTCTGTCGGGCGGGCAGAAGGCGCGGCTGATGATGTTGGCGCTCAGGCTCGCCAATCCCAATTTCTACCTGCTCGACGAGCCGACCAACCATCTCGACATCGACGGCCAGGAAGCGCTGGAGGCCGAACTGCTGGCGCATCAGGCAAGCTGCGTGCTCGCCTCGCACGACCGTTCCTTCATCCGCGCCATCGGCAACCGCTTCTGGCTGATCGAGAAGCGGCGACTGACCGAGATCGACAGTCCGGAGGATTTCTTCCGCTCGGTGGCGGAAGCAGAAGGTTAAGTGGTGGCGGCGGTATGTCTGTCGACTATCTCTGATCGCAAATTTCGTATCATGCTGCGAGACGTTTCCTTGATTTCTGAAACGTATCATGCAATGGTACGTCTATCGGGGACAGCAGATGATCCGTTCGTTCAAGGACAAGACCAGCGAGGCGGTTTCGAAAAGCAAGGCTCCGAAGGGCTTCCCGTCGGATCTGGTTCGCTCCGCACAGCGCAAGTTGTTCATGATCGACAACGCCGCCGAGCTGGTGGACCTGAAGACACCGCCCGGCAACAGGCTTGAATCGCTGAAAGGCAATCGTGCCGGTCAACATTCAATCCGCATCAACGATCAGTTCCGCGTCTGCTTTCGGTGGGTGGACGGGCAAGCAGAGGATGTCGAAATCACCGACTATCACTGAAGATTATCGCTATCGTTGTACTTGCTTACGCTCACGACCACGGCTTTCCTTGGCACATCATCCGTTGTCAACCTATCGCTCACTGCCAGGAGCTTACAATGTTGTACTTTGACACCCCGATCCATCCGGGAGAAATCCTTCGAGAGGAATATCTCGTACCGCTTGGCCTGAAGCCTTACACGCTGGCCAAAAAGCTGCATGTTCCACGCACGCGCATCGAGCGCTTGGCCAGCGAGACGACACCGGTAACTCCCGACACCGCGCTGCGCCTTGCGAAGTTCTTTGGAACCACGCCGCAGTTCTGGATGAATATGCAGGCGAGCTATGACCTTGCTGTGGAGGGAGAGGCCAAGAAGGCCGATCTCGAAACGATCGAACGCCTGGATGCTGCCTGAGGCAGCGGCGCCAACAACAATCGCCTCGCCTGGGTCTTGCGGCAAAAAAAAATTCGTCCGGTCTGTCGGATCATGACCCCACGCCACGTCCTTGGGACGCCGACACGATGATGCCGGCTTCAACCAGGGAGAGTGCATCATGTCCATTCTGTCATCCATAGGCCGCATCGCGACCCGTTACTCGGCCTCCCGCGCCCGTCACCGCAGCGAGCGCGCGCTGCTTTCGCTGCCGATCGAATTGCGCAAGGACATCGGCTGGCCCGAAATCCTCGATGCGCAAAACGAACGTCGCCTTGCCATGACAACCTCGTTGACCAAGGTAATATGAAGGCGACCACCGGCCTGTGGCCAGGGCATCCGGCCCTGGCGTTTGAAGCGTTTGAAAAAATTTGTGCGTTCGAAAAAAATTCGGCGGCCATGTAGGATCGCCGCCGCCTCGTTCGTTCCTTGGTGGCAAGCCCAACCAGACGCAAAGAGGAGCAAGACATGAACGATCAGCCCCAAACCCAGCCCGCGGCGAAAGTCCTCGGCGGATTGACCCCGTATCTCCAACTGGATGGCGCCTTCAAGGCCGCCGAATTCTATCAAAAGGCCTTCGGCGCCGATCAGGTCTTCCTCTACCCGCCGGACGAGCAGGGCCGCACCATGCACATCCACCTGCACATCAACGGTTCGACGCTGATGATCTCCGACTTCTACCCTGAGCACGGCATGCCCGCCGTGAAGCCGCAGGGCTACACAATGCAGCTTCACCTCGGCAGCGACGATATCGACGCCTGGTGGCAGCGCGCTGTCGATGCCGGTTGCGAAGTCGTCATGCCGCTGCAGGTGATGTTCTGGGGCGACCAGTGGGGCAATATGCGCGATCCCTTCGGTGTCGAGTGGGCGATGAACGCGCCGGTGAAGAAAGCCTGAGGAGGAGATCAAAATGTCCTATGTCGATGGGTTCTTGCTTGCCGTGCCCAAGGCAAATCTCGATGCCTACAAGAAAATGGCGCAAATGGCCGGCATCGTCTGGAAAGAGCATGGCGCGCTCGCCTATGTCGAATGCATCGGCGACGACGTGCCCTATGGCGAGGTCACCTCGTTCCCGCGCGCCGTGCAGGCCAAGGACGACGAGATCGTCGTCTTTTCGTGGGTCGTCTATGAATCGCGGGAAAGCCGCGATGCGGTGATGGCCAAGGTGATGGCCGACCCGCGCCTGAACGGAGACCTATCGACGATGCCGTTCGACGCCAAGCGCATGATCTTTGGCGGTTTTCAGCCGTTCATGGAGCTGTAGCACCACCCAGGGAGGTCGAGATTGAGGTCAGGCCGAGTCGAGAATGGTGGTTCCGAGAACCGGAACGGAGCGTACATTTAAGGACGTGAGTACCGGCCTACGCCGGCCGTAGCCTTAACTGCCACGACCGCTCATGAGTGCTTCGGCTGGCGAAGGCCGGAAGCACAGGAAACCGCCGGCCTCACCTCAAGATCGGCCTACCCGAGCCTGTCGAGCAGCGGCTTCAGCCGCTCGCCATAGCGTTTCCACAGATCGACCGAGCCCTGGTACATCGGCTGGCGCACCTGCGCGGCCGAGGCCGTGCGCACGGGACGGTCGGTCTCGTGGAACGACAGCACTGCATCGTCCCAGGGCAGGCCGAGATGAGCGATCAGCGCGCGCGTTTGCCCTTCCTGGTCGGCGACGAAATCCTCATAGCGCACATCGTGCACGACGCCGGGCAGCACGCTGTGCCAATGCGCCATGATGTCGGTGTAGAGATTGTGGAAGTCGGCGAGCTCGCCGAGATCGTAGCCATAACGGTGGCTGTCGCCGCGGAAATGCACCTTGTAGATCGACAGGCAGGTCGCCGCCGCATCGCGGGCGCAATGGATGATCCTGGCCTTCGGCAGCATCATGTGGATGAAGCCGACAAGCAGAAAGTTGCCTGGCATCTTGTCGGTGACATGCCGGATGCCGGGATAGCGGGCATGCAGCATGTCGAGATAGGCTTGCCCCGCCTCGGCAAAATCCGCGTCGGCTACATCGGATACTCCCCACGGGAAGCCACCCGGCATGGTCGACGGGAACTGCTTGCCGACCACCGTCTTCAAGATACTGAGCTCGCCTGCGCCATAGACCTGGGGATGACTGGCGATGATCTGCTCGACCAGCGTCGTGCCCGAACGCGGCATGCCGACGACAAAGATCGGCGCGTCATCGGCGATTGGGCTCGGCTTGTGCTTTTCGAAAAAGCCGGCATCGAACACCGACTTCATCGCATCGAATTCGGCGCGTGTCCTCACCGGATCATAGTCGATGCCCTTGCGGCGGATGGCGTTGCCCTCCGCGAAATAGTCGAAGGCTCTGCCATAATCCCTAAGATCGTCACTGGCCTTGCCGAGGCCGAAGGAGAGCTGCATGCGCGCCAGGCTGTCCTGCGGCGCCTTGGCATGCTGTGCTTCCATGCCGGCAAGCTCGGCGTCGCGCTCCTTCTGGCGCTTGACCTGCGTCAGCATCAGCCAGGCTCGGGCCATGCCGGGATTGACTGCCAGCGCCTGGCGGAAAAGATCGGTCGCTTCATCGAGCTTGCCCTTTTCCATCAGCCCGACGCCCAGCCCGTGCAGCAGGTCGGCATCCTTCGGCCGGATCGTCAGCGCCTCGCGGAAAACGGCGAGCGCTTCATCGAGCCGCCCAGCCTCCTGCAGCGTTTCGGCAAGCCCGATGCGGGCGCGGACATGGAACGGATTGCGGCCGATCGTGCCGCGATAAATCTCTTCGGCCTCCTCGAACTGGCCGAGTTGCTTCAGCGACGAGCCGAGATTGTCGCGCGCCGCGAGTTGGTCCGGCCGAATATCCACCGCGCCGCGGAAGAAATCGACGGCCGCCGCGACGCGGCCGAGATCGCGCATCACCGTTCCGAGATTGTTCAGGAAATCGGGATTGGTCGGCTGCAACTGCACCGACTGTTCGAGAAGATCCATCCCCTCGGCGCTGCGCCCGGTCTGATGCAGCAGCAATCCGAGGAAATGCGCAGCGGCGGCGTGGTTGGCCTTGCGCGCCAGCACCTGCCGGTAAATCGCCTCGGCTTCTTGCCGGCGCCCGGCCTGGTGCAGTTGCAGCGCCTGCTGCACATACTGGTCGAGACCTGGAGGCGGCTGGCCTCCAGGGCCAGACCTCGCTCCCGCACCTGCCGCTCTTCTCTGATCTCTGTTGATGGGAAACCTGCCGTGTTTGTCCGCCTGTGGCGATCTAGGCCATCGGCGCGGCAGGTTCAAGGGTTTGCGGGCAAGCCTACCGGAAATCTGCCTGGGTCAGCACATACATGTTCTTGCGACCATGCGAATAGGCTTCCCGCGCGACATCCTGGATCGAGGAGCGCTTCGCGTCGAACGCGCTGAGATATTCGGCCTCCGCTCCGGTCGTGGCCGGACTTGCCGCCGAAAGCGCGGCAACCTCCACGAAGAAGGGCACTTCGAACATGCCGTCATGGCCGGTGAAACGAATGCGCTGCGCCCCAGCGTCATAGGAGCGGCTGGGGTTGGGGAAATTGAGCGTCATGGTCGAATTCCTTGGCGCATGATCCGAGAAAAACGCATTTCTCGGACAAGGATCATGCGCAAAATCAGAGTGCTGCAGCGTCCCTTACGCGTCCAGGGGACGTTTAGCGCCGCAGCGCTCGCTGAAGCCACGGGAACGTGCATTCTGCAGGAACGATGTCCTACGCCTCTCTACATTGTGGGAATTCAGGAACAGCATCCCGGCGGTAGCATCAACTTTGCTAAGACCCACCATGGAACGCGCACCGACTTCGGCCGGAACGCCGGTAAACACGTGATAGATGGTCCACGATCTGTTGATCTCGATGCGGCGCCCATAGTCATGGTTCATCTGGCCCAGACTGTCGTCTTTCGTATTGGCGGAGGTAGCGCAGAGGCTCCTGATACTATCCATTCGTATTTCCTTCGCGTCAAATGAGGCGATTGCTTTCGGCAAGTTGACGCGCCCGCCGCAGCGTGCCGTCGGTGTCTGCGAC
>NZ_NWQG01000288.1:0-7258 GCF_002529485.1 Mesorhizobium sanjuanii | reverse complement strand
CCTTGAGGGGAGGGTGGCGGCAAAGCCGCCGGGTGGGGTCGGATCGACTGGGCGCGACGATCTGGCGGTGCCTTCTGAGAGGACCCCCTCTGTCGGCTTCGCCGACAGAGGGGAGAGGACGCCGAGCTCGTCCGCCACCCTCTGCACATATCTCGACAGGATCGGCGAGAGATAGGCGTCGACCACCGTGGTGTCGCCGCGGCCGACCAGCTTGATCAGCGGCGAAACTTCGTGGCTGACCGAGATCTGGCCGAAGCCGAGCTTGCGGCAGACTTTTGCCACCGCCTTTTCATGATCGGGATATTTCCAGGCATGCATGAAGACGATGGCGACGGCGTCGATGCCGTCCGCCTTTGCCCGCTCGATGGCCGGCTTGCAGGCGGCGATGTCGAGCAGTCTTTCGACGGTGCCGTCGGCCCGTACGCGCTCGTCGATCTCGATGACGCGCTCATAAAGCTGTTCGGGAAGGATGATCTGCTTGGCGAAGATGTCGGGCCGTGCCTGATAGGCGATCCTCAACGCATCGCGAAAGCCCTTGGTGATGAGCAGCAGCACGCGGTCGCCCTTGCGCTCCAGAAGGGCGTTGGTGGCAACGGTGGTGCCCATCTTGATGTCGCCGATCAGGTTGGCGGGGATGGCATCGCCGGATTCCAGCCCGAGGAGATCACGAATGCCTTGTATGGCGGCGTCGGCATAGGCTTCAGGATTTTCCGACAGGAGTTTTTTCGGATGGAGCCCGCCCTTCGGGTCACGCCCGATGATATCGGTGAAAGTGCCGCCGCGGTCGATCCAGAAATCCCATTTCGCGGACATGGCAACGCTCCCGGCATTTTCCCTGTCCAACTGTTAGTTCGACATGCACCAGCCGGCAATCACCAAGGGATATGAAGATGTTACAGGTGGAAATGCAACGTTACGAAACTCATATCCGCCTCATGCATTTTGTCCTCGACCGTCACCGGTAACGGCGGCGTGATCAGAGGAGAAAAAGTTATGAAAAAGCTCATTCTTGCGTCGGTTTCGGCGCTTGCACTGCTCGGCGTTGCGGCCTGCAGCGACAGCGGCACCGACAATACCACGACGCAGAGCACCAATCCGCCGGCGGCCGAACAGCCGATGCAACCGGCACCTGACGCCACGAAGCCTGCTGAACCAGCTCCGGCTCCGGCGGCGCCTGCTGCCCCGGCGCAGTAGTTCCCATACCACAAAACTGGGGAAGGCCGGCTTAAGCCGGCCTTCCTCATTTCTGATTGGAGGCCTGGCGCTCGCGACCGGGCATGCCGCCAAATCGGCAGGACCATGCCCTGCGGCGCTGTCTTCGCTTGATAGCGGTGGCCGGTTGGCCCTATTAAGCCCTCATGTCGATTTGGGACCGCTTCGGCGACTTCATCACCCGCGTTTCGTCTTCAGCCTCGTCGGGTGTCGCCGATGTCGTTGAGGCGGTGCGGACGGTTTTCTCGGGCGACGCCGATCTGCGCCGGCGCGTCGCCTTCTCGGTGGCGATGATTGCTCTGTCGGCCAAGATGGCCAAGGCCGATGGCATCGTCACGCAGGACGAGGTGCGGGCCTTCCAGGAAATATTCGAAGTGCCAAGGGAACAGACGCGCAATGTGGCGCGCCTCTACGATCTGGCCAAGCAAGACGTAGCCGGGTTCGAGACCTATGCGGAGCGCATGGCGCAGCTTTGCGGCTCCGGTCATTCGAACTGCGTGATGCTGGAGGACATTCTCGACGGGCTGTTCCACATCGCCAAGGCCGACGGTCTGGTGCATGAGCGCGAGGGCCAATTCCTGCATCGTATTGCCGAGATCTTCCGGATCGAGGAGGCGCACTACCAGAGCATCCTGGCACGGCATGTCGATCTTGGTGCGGGAGATCCCTATGTCGTGCTCGGCATCGAGCGCGGGAAGTCTTTCGAGGAGGTTCGCAAGCGTTATCGCAAGCTGGTCTCGGACAATCATCCGGACCGGCTGATCGCACGCGGCCTGCCGCAGGAGTTCATCAAGATCGCGACGACCAGGATCGCGGCGATCAACGCCGCCTATGAGATGATCGAGCGAGGTCTGCGGCACGCATGAGCGGCTTCCTGCCCGACGAGCCGAACGCCGAGGTAAGGGTATCGCCGAATTTCGGTCCGCGACGCGAAACGACCAGGCCCGACATGATCGTGCTGCATTACACCGGCATGAAGACCGGCTCAGGCGCCGAAGCATGGCTGTGCGATCCGGCCAGCGAAGTCTCGGCGCACTATCTCGTCCATGAGGACGGCCAGATCGTCCAGATGGTGAGGGAAAGCGACCGTGCCTGGCATGCCGGCAAGAGTTCGTGGTTCGGACGCACCGACATAAATTCCTGTTCGATAGGCATCGAGATCGTCAATCCGGGGCATTCGCTGGGCTATCGCAGCTTTCCCAAACGGCAGATCGATGCCGTGATCGGCCTGTGCAAGGGGATCGTCCAGCGCCATTCCATTCCGGCTCAACGGGTGCTCGCCCATTCCGACGTGGCGCCGGGACGCAAGATCGATCCGGGCGAGAAATTCCCGTGGAAGGCGCTGTTCGAGGCCGGTGTCGGCCATCTCGTCGAAGCGGCCCCGGTCAGGCGCGGAGCGGTGCTGAAAGCCGGCGATGCTGGCGCCGAGGTCGAGGCGTTGCAGTCGATGCTGGCGCTCTACGGTTATGGGGTGGAGATATCGGGAGCTTTCGACCGGCAGACCGAAATCGTGGTCGACGCTTTCCAGCGGCATTTCCGGCAGCGCAAGGTGGATGGCCTCGCCGACGCATCGACGATCCGTACGCTGGAACGGTTGCTCGCTTCCGCAAGGACAGTTTCTTCCAAGTAGTCTTTTTACCGTCCTAAAGTTACAGCCTGTCACTCAAAGTGACTTGCCTCGCCTTGCTTGACGCCAAATCGGCCGTCAAAGGCGATCCGTGCAAGTTGTCGGGCTCTAATCCCCCAGATGTTCCGATGTTGATTTAGCGTATCTGCGTGAAGTTATTCGCGCGGCTCAGACAGAACAGGATCACATGCAGAAATTGACCGTTGTAACGGCAGCTGTTGCTGCCGGCGTAATGACTTTTGCCTTCAGCACGGCGAATGGTGCCCCACTGAGCCCACGGGCCGACCAGGGCCTCACTGTCGCAGCCGGCAAGACCGCCATGTCGAAAGCCGGCCAGGGCGCAAAGGCAAAAAGGACAGCCAGCGCGAAAGTGCAAAAAGCGGCTGGGGTAAAGGCCAAAAAGGCGACTTCGGCAAAAAGGGCGATCTCGGCGAAGAAGGCAGTCTCCAGGCGGCATGTGAAGCGCAATAGGAAAAATATCGACCGGACGACGACGGCGTCGATCGACCGCAAGAGCAGGCCGGTGCCAACGGCAGTGTCCGGCGGCACTGGCCAGTATTCGGCGATCATCGCCCGTTACGCCGCCACCTACGGCGTGCCGGTGTCGCTCGCCAACGCCGTCGTCAAGATCGAGAGCAACTACCAGCCGAACATCGTCGGCGGCGCCGGCGAGATCGGCCTGATGCAGATCAAGCCGGCGACGGCGCGGATGATGGGCTACACCGGCTCGGTCAAGGGCCTGTTCAATCCCGACACCAATATCAGATACGGCATGAAATACCTTGCCATGGCGCGGGGCCTCGGCGGCGGCACCACCTGCGGCACGATCCTGAAATACAATGCAGGTCACGCGGCCAAGCGGATGAACCCGGTGTCGGCCGCCTATTGCGGCAAGGTCAAGGTGCAGATGGCAGCGCTCGGGTCGCCTGCATGAACTGGTCATAAGTCGCTTTTTCGTTTGCGTTTTTTGGCGTGAACCCCTTTATACGCTTGCCAGCTGGCCGGGCGGCCGCACCCGCGAAGCCGAAAGGCTGCGGGTGAGGAAAGTCCGGGCTCCATGGAGACACGGTGCCGGTTAATGGCCGGCGGGGGCGACCCCAGGGAAAGTGCCACAGAAAGCAGACCGCCACGATCCGGCTTTGCCGGACTCGTGGCAAGGGTGAAAGGGTGGGGTAAGAGCCCACCGCGCGACTGGCAACAGGAGCGGCATGGTAAACCCCACCGGGAGCAAGACCGAATAGGGACGGTGCGAGGGGAAACCCTCGGGGGCTGTTTCCGGCCCACCGTCCGGGTAGGTTGCGTGAGGCGCACGGCAACATGCGCCCAAGATGAATGGCCGCCACGTTCTCGCGCCGCAAGGGGCGAGGGCCATACAGAACCCGGCTTACAGGCCAGCTGGCAATTTCTTCCCACTATAGCAAGAAATCCCCTAGTATCAGCAGGTTGCGCCTTCGGGCGCGCCTGTTCATTCAAGCGTTTCCAAGAATGGCGGCCCGCAACTCAGTACAGCCAGAAGAGAACAGGAATCACGCCATTTTCCTGTCCGGATTCGATGAATTCGAAAAACGGTATGGAGACCAAGAACACCAAGCCGTCGCGCAGCGTGTGATTGAAACTGCGGGGTGTGAAAGTGACCTCGGCCTGATCGCGAAAAAGCCGGGGATTGGGAAAAAACCGTGGCACCCGTGCGACGTAGTCCTTGTACGGCAACCCGAGCACGGTCATCAAATGCCGTTCCTCGCGCAGTGTGACGATGTGAAACGCGGCCGCGCACAAAACCGCCGACGCGACCGCGACGATCACGCTGCCGGTCTGGGCGCCGATCCCGGCGGCCGCTACGGTGGAGAAAAAATACAGCGGATTGCGCATTACCGAATATGGGCCGGTAGCGACCACTTCGGCCGATTTGCGATCGCCGATATAGAGGATCGACCAGAGCCGGCCGCCGATCCCGATCAGTATCACGGCGATCCCGTGCGCCTCTATGCGTTCGTGGGTTAGTTCGTCGTGCGGAGAGCCGCCGAAGACCAGCAAAACGCAAAAAGCGCCGATCAGCAACGCCAGCAGGACGCGTCGACGCCGCTGATAGCGGCCCATTTCGTCGAACGACTTTTCACGCGGAGAACGTGCCGCTGCGGCCATGGGACAATCCTTTCGCCGCGAGGACCGGCAACCGGGATCCTTGTCGATGGAACTTGCGGAGAAATCATGGCGAAAGACAAACAAAAGGCCGCCGAAGCGGCCTCAAGCCATTGTGGGTGCCTGCATCTAGAGCATGATCCCGAAGGTGACCTGAAATCGTGATCGACCGGTTCACGCGCCCAAATTGTCGAGCGATGCTTCAATTGCCTGCCAGAGCTCTTCCACCGGCTCACAACCAACTGACAGGCGAACGAAGCCGGGCGAAACCGCATCCCCTCTTTTCGCCCGCCGCTCGGCGGAGGTGTGGACGCCGCCGAAGGAGGTCGCCGCCTCGATCAGATGGCAATTGTTGATGAAATCCTCGGCCTTGTTCTCTGAATCCAGCACGAAGGAGATGAGGAAGCCGAAACGCTCCATCTGGGCGCGGGCGAGATTGTGCGACGGATCGCCATCCAGGCCCGGAAAACGCAGGCCACGGACCGCATGATGTTCCTTCAGCCGTTGCGCTATGGTTTCGGCCGAAGAGCACATGCGGTCGAAGCGCACCTCAAGAGTCTCGAGGCCGCGATGCACCAGCCAGGCTTCGAACGGGCCGGGAATGCCACCGACCATCGCTCGCCAGTCGGTCACCCCGGCGATGATGTCGGCGTTGCGACCGGCGACATGGCCGAACAGCACGTCCGAGTGGCCGTTGACCGCCTTGGTGTCGGCTGAGACCACGATATCGGCGCCGAAGTCGAGTGGACGCTGGCCAAACGGCGTCATCGTCGTGTTGTCGACGACGAGGATCGCGCCCTGTTCGTGGGCGGCCTTGGCGACGGCCGAGATATCGCAGATGTCCAACCGCGGATTTGACGGGGTTTCGACGAAGACCAGCTGGTAGCCTTCGAAGCCGCCGTCAAGGAAGGTCTGCGTCGGCCTGGTGTCAGTGGTGATGCCGAGCGGCTTCAGGAAGCGTTCGGCCATCGCGCGCGTGGCATGGTACCCGTCCGCAGGCAGAAGCACGCGATCGCCCGATTTCAGGAGGGCGAAGAACACCGCGGAAATCGCGGCCATCCCAGACGGAAAGCTCACGCATTGCGCGTCTTCCAGATGGCCGAGCACATGTTCCACGGCGCGCCAGGTCGGATTGTCGTAGCGGCCATATTGATCGACCCCCGTCTCGACGCCCGGCGTGTGAAAGATCGACGCCATGGTCAGCGGCAAGGGGATCGGATCGCCACTGGCGAAGTCGCGGCTCCGCAAATGGGAAAGTTCGGCAGCGCGTGAGTTTGCCGTCTCGGACATGAGCTTGATCCTTGTGTGGCTGGGCGGATGCGGTGGCTCGACGCTATGCGCGGCGGCGGGGCGGAGCAAGCCGCCTCCGGTTGGGCCAGACGGCTCTAAACGCTTCGTTAGGCTTAATGATCCATAAAGACGAGACGTGTCGTTACGACTGCCCGGATCGGTCGCGATGCGCGTTTGTGAAGCTTGTTCCCGTTGACGCCCATAACACCCCATGATATCCCATACCGATATTCAAGCCTTCGTTCCGCGTCAGGGTGAAGCGTACGCCAATCGGGCAGCCGCGGCGGCTGCGCGTTTGCCTGTTTTCGCCCCTTGGAACGGCATGGATTTCGGGCAGGGACCGCGCTGCGGCGGCGCGGAGGGCAAAATGCAGAGGGGTGCGGCGGCGCAAGCAGCTGTAGCGCGTAATGGACCGGTTTCTCTCGAGCGCGGTAAACAGGATCGATGCGAAGGGACGGGTGTCCGTTCCGGCGCATTTCCGTGCGGTCGTGCAGAAGCGCGGCTATTCGGAGCTCTATGCGCTGCGTTGCCTGGACCGGCCGGCGATGGATGTCGGCGGGCTCGACCTGCTCGACCGCTACGAGCAGCGCATCGCGCAGGAAGATCCCTTCCTGCAGACGGCCGACGACATGTCGTTCTTCTGCCATGGCGACGGGACGTTCCTGAAGCTCGATCAGGACGGGCGCATCACGATGAGCGATTTCATTCGCGAGCACACCGGCATATCGGCGGAAGTGGCCTTTGTCGGTCGCGGCAATTTCTTTCAGATCTGGGAGCCTGGACGGCTCAGCACCTACGGGGCGGAAGCACGCGCCCGGCTTTTGCAGCTTCGGCAGGGGACGAAGGCTCACGAGGCCAAGGCTGGGGAGCGGCCGGAATGATGGCGGGTCACGGCGATGATATCAACGCCGTTGGCGGACCGGCCCGCCACATTCCGGTCCTCCTTGCCGAAGTGCTGGAGGCGCTTTCGCCCAAGGCCGGGGAGGTGAT
>NZ_NWQG01000287.1:0-7324 GCF_002529485.1 Mesorhizobium sanjuanii | reverse complement strand
GTGTAGCTTGACGTTGTCTTGACTTGGCGCGGCGGATCCGAAATTCCCCGCCGCGCTGCCACTTCAGGGCGATGCAAACCTCGGAGCCGCCACACATTGGCCAGTAAGGACCTTCAGATGAAGGCCGGACCTTTCAGATGAAGGATTGACGGTATCTTGTTGCGTACAGACTCTTTTCCGACCATGGCAAGGATCATTTTCCTGGCCGCGTTGGCCTTTGTCCTCCTGCTCGCCCTTTCACCGGCGCGGTTCCTGCAGGAGTTCGGCATGGCGTTCACGTTCGATCACGACAAGCTCAACCACGCCACCGCCTTTGCCGTGCTGACGGCTCTGGGAAGCCTCGGCTGGCCGGAACACAAGGCAAGGCTGATTGTCCTTCTCGTCCTTACCGGCGCCGCGATCGAGCTTCTCCAGGGCATGCAATTGATAGGGCGCGATATGAGCATATTCGACTGGTTTGCCGACTGTGCCGGCATGGCATGCGGGCTGACGTTCGCCGGCTGGACGAAGCGGCTCGTCGGCGGATTGCCGTAGGTCGCAGCGGTTGCGGCTTCCTCTAAGACAAAACAAACCAGCCATCTTTCGCCAATAGCACTCCCGCCTGCGATCCTTGAATCCCAATTCCCTGGCGACGCTACGGATTTGGATGTCGCGCGGGCGCACTGACGTTCCCGATCTTTCAAGCCCCGCTTTTGCGGGGCTTTTTCATGGAGCAAGCCCCTATGGCCCGACCTGCAACTGCCGCCGTTCGACTTCTGACCGGCGAACGCGAACCCGTGCGTCTGGCGACCACGGCCGACATCGTCCTGCATGGCCTGCAAGCCATTGACGGCGTGCCGGCCGAAATCGGCGATCGGGTGCTGGTCAAAGACCAGGCCGACCCGACGCAAAACGGCATCTATACGGTGAGCGAAGGCGAATGGTTCCGCGCCGCCGATGCCCGCACCGCCCGTACGCTGCAGAAGGGAACGACGGTTCACACCCAGGTCGGGTCGGCAAATGCGGACCGGGTATTTGAATTTACCTCCGACGAGCCGGTCGTGGGCACCGACGCCATCGCCATTGCGGCATTCGTGCCGCCCGACATCTCGGAGGTGGTCGATGAGGTGGAAGTGCTGCGCGACGAGACGCAGGTGCTGAAGGATGCCGTCGAGGCCAGCGCCGGCCAGGCGGCGGCCAACGCGTCCGCCTCTGCCGCCAATGCCGGCCTGACCGCCGCCGACGTTCTCGCCACGGCTGCCAATCTGGCCGGCGCCCAGGCAGCGCGCGACGCATCCTTGTACGGCAAGGGCATCTTTCCGACGGTTGCGGCCGCGATCGGCCTTGGCGTCGCCGGCAGCGGCGCGATCACAGCGGGCGCCGGTGGCACCAACGGCACATTCGACCTGGCGTTTACCGGCGGCACCGGCTCGGGCGCCGCCGGCCGCTTCGTGGTGGCGGGCGGTGTGCTGACGCAGATCCTGATCACCGCGCCCGGCTCGTACACCGTGGCGCCGAGCTTCAGCTTTACGGCGTCGGCGGGGCTTGCAGGGGCTAGCGCGGCCGTGGTTTTGGGCCGGAATGTTGATGTCGACGAGTATTTCTGGACCGAAGTCTCGGCCGGGATCATCGGGCTTCACAATGTCGCCGCCGGTCCGGCCGCCGTTGATACTGGCATCCGCGCGGCAAGTTCTGCCTTGCTCTCCACTGTTGATCACAATTCGATGCTCAATGGTCTCGGCTTACCTACCGCCAAGATGATCGAAGCGAGCGGCGCGAACCTCAACCCGGCTCTATATCGCCTCTACGCCTACACCAATGGCGACACGCTTGAGCATGTTGTTGTGGCCAAGGCGGCAGAGAGGGGCAATCTGCAACTCATCTGCGCTGCTAGTGGTGCCATCTATACGGCCAACTTCGACCTCAACCAGGGCACGGCATCGGGCAGCGGCGCAAACTTTGTCAGCGCTACGATCACCGCCTTGGGTTCAGGCTGGTATGAGTGCAAGGCGGCCGTTCTGATCGGCGCAAACGGAAACAACAACTTCCAAGTTCGGATGTCCCCCGGTGCGCTGCCGTACGCCGGCGATGGCGTGTCTGGAATGTACATTCGCAGCAACGTCCTTCGGAAGCAGAATACCACCGCGAACCTGTTCGCAAGCAGCGACCCCACAAGCGGGACTTTCACCCGTCAGAACCTCACAGACGTGATCAACACCGCTACCGCTGACGCTCCTGCAATTCTTCCCCTGATATCCACTGTTGACGTGCTCGACATCATCGTGAATGGCCGCATGTCAGCCACAAAGCTGGTGGAGCCGAACGTCAGCGGAAGCCCAGCCTTCTGGCAGTCGCGCCCGGGCATGGTGCTTGGGCAGACGGTTACCTTGGAGGTGATCGCCAAGAAGGCTCAGCGGTACCGTCTTAACCTGTTCTCAAATTCAGGCGCTCGCTACGACGTAACGTTCAACCTCGATCTCGGCACCTTCACCATCAATCCAACTTTCGCCGCGCCGACCGTCACCATGACCAAGCTCGGCAACGACTGGTATCGCGTCACGCTGGAAAAGGTGGTCGATGTCGCAGGGGGAATGAACCCGCAGCATCGTGTTTATGCCGCCACCGGAGGCCATCCCTACGTGGGCGACGGCGCATCGGGCCTTTATGTCCAATCGTCCACCTTCAAGATCAATGGCGGGCCGAACCTCAACACGTCACCGACCAACTTGTCAGTGGCCCCATGGACCCGAAGTGCCGGCGCAACGGCTACTCCCAATGCTGCCCTATATCTCGGCCTTCTATCCGACCCTACCAGCATAGGCGGCGGATCGACCGATGATGGCAGCGCGGCACTGATCGGCAAGAAGTGGGCAGCGCTCGGCAGCAGCATCACGATTGGGAATTACTACGCGCCCCTGCTCGCAGAACAGACCGGAATGGTGCTGACCAACCTAGGCGTCAGTGGTTCGGCTCTCGGGCTCAGCACCACCGCTTATCCGAGCTACGGCATGTCCGCCAGAATTGCCGACATTCCTATTGATACGGAACTGGTCACCCTTGAGCCCGGCCCGAATGCCTTCGGCGCGCAGGAGACACCGCTGGGTGTGTTCGGCGACACTGCGTACGCCACGGTCTACGGGTCTTTGTGGAGGGCCATCCTCGATATCCGTGCGCAGGCCCCGGTTGCAAAGATCGTCTTGATCCAGGTCTACAGTGGCGGCCCCGGCCACGCGACACACCGGTTAGGTCGGATCAACAGCCAAGGCAACACGATGGACCAGCACATGAAAGCCGAACGCGAAGTGTGCCAAGCGTTCGGTGTCCCCTACATCGACACGTCGCAGAGCGGCATGGGTTACCACACCTCGACGCTATACATGGCCGACGAGCTTCACCCGAACGCGGTCGGCAGCTTGCGTCTCGCTACGCACCACGCCGGAGCCCTACGCAAGATGGTGCTCAACGGTCTGTTTGTGAACTAGAAGGGGAAGTGCTCATCGATGCCGAGGAGTGGCCGTGCTAAACTCCCAATAGGAGTGGGTACTGAACACCGAAAAAATGGCAGCCGCTTGGGAAGGCAATCACGGTCGATGGGTCAGACACACCATCCCTCCGATCATATGCCGTCGATCTAGGTGAATACGTCTGGATCACGCCGGTCGCTTATGGCAAATGTCGCTGAATGCACATCTTCACCGCCATCCTCGCTCTGCGTCGCCGCTTTTGGTCATGGATCGCCACCGGAGCGGCAAGGGAGAATGCCATCATCGGGCCGCGAACTCGGTTCGGCGCTGGCGCCGAAATTTTCAATATCCACGGTGACCCATCGCGAGTAAAGATTGGTGCAGATTGCCACCTGGACGGGCATTTGCAGATCTTCGCGCACGAAGGGAATATCCAAATCGGAGATTTCTGTTTCGTGGGCGCAGGGTCGACGATCTGGTCGTCTGACCCCGTCGGGATCAAGATCGGCAAAGGGGTGCTTGTCTCTTCCGGTGTTGCAATTCACGACACCAATTCGCATCCCATGGACCATGAAAAGCGGTTCGCACAAACCGTGGCCATCTTCCGAACCGGCCATCCTCGTACCGATCCGGGTATCCGTTCGGCCCCGGTGACAATCGGTGACGATGTTTGGATCGGCACCGGAGCGATGATCATGAAGGGTGTGACGATCGGCGACCGGGCGATTATCTCGGCTCGGGCCATCGTTCGCAAGGACGTTCCGGCCGACTCGTTAGTCAGGGCTGACGACTAATTGGTCGATGCGTCTGGCCGGCGCTCTTCAATTAGCACCTCGCCATCCTATAGAGCTACGTGCAATTTCGGCATCTGCTTGCAGCAGATGTCCTTGAACTGCTTGCGCGTCGCAGCTTCATTCTCGCTGGTGTCAATCGGCACGGAAACTTGCCGCCCCTGCTGGAACTGCATGGATGGTGAGGTGAAGTGGTTGACCATTGTACATCGTTAGTCCCCCCTCAGGTCGTATCGACAAAAGGCATGTGCTTGATCCGGTTCCATTGCTCTGCCGCAGTCGTGCCAGACCAGCGTTTGCGTAGAGAGTTTTCGCGATAGGCTTGCGCCGGTTCAAGCGCCGGCAGAGAAGATGAGAGCGGCAAGAAGAATATGTTGCCGCCTGCCGCCGAAACTGCGACCAATTTATAGCCGTTCGCGATACACAGGTTCGTCAAAGCTGTAATCGACGCCCCATGATACCAGCCACTTTCATGCTTCTGTTTCCGGTCAAAAGATGGATCGTAGGGCACGGTGATCGGTCTCAGGCCGAGGCTGGCGTTGTACTCGACGGAGATCACGGTCGGGCGCACCGGCAGGAGCTCTTTGAGAAACCAGTAATCGTTCCCATCGACATCGATTGAGAGCACCCCGAGTTTGGGGAAATGAGCGCCAAGCCTTTTGATGTTGTCGAGCGTGATGAAGCTCTGGCGCGACTCGATCCGCTTTGGGAGGACGGCTTTTGCGAGGCGGACCGTTGTGTCGTCGCCATCAACAAGTAGGCCATTGAAGTCGGCGAGACCAATGCAGTTGTATTCGGTCGGGTGAAAGCCGAACTCGATGAACGTGCGCGGACAATTGATGGCCAGCCGAGAAAGGATGACGCTTTCATCAGATTGTGGCGCTCCACCTACGCGAGCCTTCAGCAGATGGTAGTAGTAACGAAGCGGTGTGCTGCGGAGGAACGAATGGACACGGGATTGAATGCTCATCAGAAATGATCCTCTGCCGGATGTCACTTCGACGTTTTCTGCGAACCCGTGTAGGGTGGCTATTCGCCCACTTGCAAGCTGGGCCATCGGTCAGGATAGTCTTTAAGTCGCCGAAGAGAAAGTCGCTTGTCGGACGAGGAGTTGCCCAGAAGTGCCGGGCTGACGAACTTGCCCACACTACCGCTCACGCCCTGCGCAAGCAGATGCCGCCACCATCTAGCGATGGCTGCCCTGTGGCTTGTCGTGAGGCCCCCGGTTCGACCACCAGACGAAATACAGCGAGCCCATCTTCATGACCGGTACGCGGCGGTCGCGTTCTCGCTCCCGCAATTCGCGATAGGTCTTCATCTTTAGCGTGCCGCCCGGCAATTTGATACGCACCGCCATCGGTTCAACTCCCGCTGTGCAACGCAGCAATGATGTGCAGTTGCAGCAAATTAGAGACCTTCCCTCGCGGAAGAGTCAATATCTGATCATCGACTGTTTCTGGGAGGGTCCAGGGTACAGACGTCGGATAACGGTTTTATGATCGGGGTTGCGGCGCATTGCCGTGCCGGGATTGTCCGACGCGCCGTCAGCCCCGCCGTTCGTCTTTCGAAGGACGCTGGCGGTTCGACCACCAGATAAAATACAGCGATCCCATCTTCAGGACCGGCACCCGGCGCTCGCGTTCGCGATCCCGCAGCTCCCGATACACCTTCATCTTCAAGGTGCCGCCCGGCAACTTGATCCGTACCGCCATCGGCCCAAACCCATTGTGCAATGCAGCAATAAAGAGCTTCCGGTACGGAAGAGTCAACCGCTGAGCGTTGACTATTTCTGGGATTGTTTCCCGAACCAGCGTCTCTGCGCGTGGGACGCGCTATGCCGCCGACGCGCGATGCCACAGATCGAGGCATCGCCTACTGTCCTTGTCCACTCGGCATCCTTCAAGACCGGCCCTCGATCATCGTTTTGGCGGGCGTTTCGATGGGCCATCAGACATGCTGCTCGGCCACCAGATGATGAAGCGATTTCCGATCTGCCAGACCGGAACCTCGCGCTTCTGCTCACGGCGACGCAGCTCGTCCTTCTTCTTGATCTTCAGAGTTCCCCCCGGAAGCCTGATCCTTATCGTCACGTGCCCTCCCGCACCTTGTGTCCCCCAAGGTACGAACGATCAATTGGAACGGTTTCATCCCGGCTAAGCGATTTCGATCCAGGCGAAGGCACGGATGGTGCGGTTCTCAAGCAGCCAGCACCGTCATTTGAAGAAATCCGCCATGCCCTGAATGGCCAGGAACGCATAGAGGATTGGCCCGGCGACCAGCCCGCAATAGAGGCAGAGGATCGCCGCCATCGCCAAAAGCAGCGGCTTGTCGCGGCCGAGCGCGGATAGTTCGGCTTTCATCGTCCAGCGCGCCGCGGCCGTTGCCGTTTCTTCGTCTTCCGACATGTGAAGATCCTCCCTGTCCTCCCCCTTGCGTTCATCTCACACGATCGCTTGCAAACATCAACTGCCCGTGGCCCGGGCGGAAAGGAAACGCCATGGACACCTCTTTCAAGGGCGCTGCGAAGCGTCTGAACGACCTCGATCTGCCCCGACTTGGCGCGCTGATCGGCGTCGGCGAGGACGAGATCCACGCCTTTCTCGATGTCGAGACCAGCGGCCACGGCTTCGATGCGCAGGGGCGGCCGATCATCCTGTTCGAGCCGCATGTCTTTTTCCGCAATCTGTCGGGGGCGGCTCGAGCGCAAGCCGTCGCTGCGGGTCTCGCCTATCCGAAGTGGGGCGAAAAACCCTACCCCAGGGATAGTTACTCCAGGCTGAAGGCGGCTGTCGCGATTGACGAGACGGCGGCGCTGAAATCGGCGTCGTGGGGTCTAGGCCAGGTTCTCGGCGAGAATTTCGAGGCGGCCGGCTTCCTCACCGTGCAGGCCATGGTCGAAGCCATGATGGAAGACGAGGCGCTGCAGCTTGCAGTGGCTGTCAATTTCATCGCCGAGAAACGGCTCTCCGACAAATTGCGCAATCACGATTGGGCCGGTTTCGCCAAGGGCTACAACGGCGCGTCATACAGGAAGAACGCCTACGATACCCGCCTTGCCGACGCCTATCGCAAATGGTCGCGCATCAAGGA
>NZ_NWQG01000286.1:0-4423 GCF_002529485.1 Mesorhizobium sanjuanii | reverse complement strand
AAAAACGGTTTCCACTTTTTGGGATCATGGTTCGAAACGCAAAAAGCCACGCCAGCCTTGTTCCGGCCGGTCGTGACTTTCTTGCTCGCAGGAGCAGTCCCAAGCGCCCCCGCGCCCGACGAACCTGCTCGCCGTCCCCGTTATCGTGCATGACTGGACCTTGCCGGCCTGCCGCGTTCTTGTTCTTCATAGTCGACCGTCTTGCGCGGCCTTGTCATTCCACCGGTTCCGGCCGTCTGTGCGGCCTTGATCCCGGAGCTTCCCTGTCTTCGATATCTCTGCGTGTGATTGGCGATCTCAGTGCATCGTCATCCATTCGCGGGCTTCACGCAGCGCCCTGGCGATCTCGACCTTCGACATCGCCGCCGACAATTCCGATCGCAGTTCCGCGGCGCGGACGGAGCCCTTGATGGCGGCGATGTTGAACCATTTGTGGGCGGCAACGACGTCGGTCTCACAATCGCGGCCGGTCGCATACATCATGCCCAGTTCGAAAAGAATGTCGGCCTGGGCAGTTGCCCCCATGGCGCCGAAGCCGGCTTCAAGCATTTCAAAACGTGCCATTTCAATCCCCTGTTCTGGCCCCTGTCAGGCTCCCGAGAGCTGCCTCGTTCTGTCCCCGGTGTCCGTTGGGGCCGGCTGCTCTTTCGATGCTTTCGAGAATGAAGCGGAGCCTTGAATCCGTCGTTAAATGGCGTGCTTAATTTGAGGAAAACAAAGCTAAAACAAGAGGTAAACACGGAAATTCGTTAAGGATACAAAGCCAGCAATCGCGCGGATTCCAGGCAAATTTGACGAAAATTTGCGTGGCGCGGATCAATACTCCGCTAACCACGGGAGACAAAGGCAACACGCCGATCGTTTCATATCTTCGCTGGCAAGGCCGGTTCGGTGCATCGAGAAAAAGCTCGGGTCTTCCGCAGCGGCACCGCTTTTGTTTCGCCGGGAGGTGGATTAGCTTACGTTTGCGTAAGAGGCAGACCGGCGGGGCGGAACACCCGGCCGGGTGCGCAAAGGGAGGACAGATATGTTTCGAAAAGCAAGCCTGGCCCTCGCGGCCACATTAGTCATGGCCGGCGCGGCGTGGGCCGATCCGATCGAAGGCGACTGGAAAACGCAGTCCGGCGCGACCGCCGCCATCTCCGGCGGCGGAGGAGGATTCTCCATCAAGCTGAAGTCGGGCAAATTTGCCGGCAAGCACATCGGTTCGCTCAAGGCGTCCGGCGCCAACAAATATGCGGGCAGCATAACCGACCCGGAGACCGACAGGACCTATGCCGGCAAGGGCTCGCTTTCCGGCACCTCGCTCAAGATGAGCGGCTGCGTGCTCGGCGGGCTGATCTGCAAAAGCCAGATCTGGCACAAGCTCTGATCGTTCGCATTCGAAGGACATGATGACGGGGCCCTTGCTGGCCCCGTTTTCATTTCATCGGCGATCTGCATCGCCTGACGCATCGGAGCTCGAACCGATGCGCGTCCCACGTCAATCAATTTGAACCGCAGATGAATGCCGGCATCAGAGCCGGTTCAGTCACATCAGGGCATTTTCATGCGTGTTGAAGGAGACACCACGCAAATGCTCGCCCGCCGCTTCACCATCGTCTGCCTGCTGCTGAGCCTGTTCGGCATGTTCTTCGCCATCCTCGTCGCGGAGGCAGGTCGTTCGGCCCGCTCCTGGGACCAGGCCAATTCCTGCCGGTTCGGTTGCGTGAACCATTTTCGCCGCTGAACCGACAGAGACCTCGAGAGACAAAAGCAAAAGCCATGAACCGCATCGTCGCCAACGCCCTGAAAACCCTTCGGCTCCTGCCGCGGGCGGCGCTTATCCTGACGGTGCTTTCGGCGCCGGTTTTGGCGGTGCCGACGATGCGCGCCGATGCCGGCTCGACGATCGAAGCGCCGGCAATGAAGAAGAACGGAGTCGGCTTTGTTTTGCTGGTCAGCCTGCGGCGCGGGTAAGCGTGCTGATATTCAGGTCAGGCCTGACCTGAATCTCAACACACCTTGAACCGTCAGAGAACAAAATCAACGCTTTGGCCGCGTTCTGGCCAACACCCCCTCCCAACCGCATGGCCAAGCCTCTATATTGGGTCATGGAAAAGCGAATCTATCCCCAAGCCATCGAATCGGTCGTCATGCCGGAGCCTTTCGGCCGGCAGAGCTTCAACGATGCCAAGAAGGCCGTCGCGGCCTTGCAGGTGCTTTACGACCGCAACACCAAATTCCTGCGCGATTCATTCACGGCACTCGCGGCGGGCGGCGACAGCAACAAGCGCTACCGGGCCTTCTACCCAGAGATCGGCGTCACCACGAGTTCGTTCACCCAGATCGACTCACGCCAGGCCTATGGCCATATGCCGACGCCGGGGCATTTCTCCACCACCGTCACCCAGCCTGCGCTTTTCGAGAGCTATCTCACCGAACAGCTTCGCCTGATCATGCGCAATCACGGCGTTTCGGTCACCGTTTCGGAATCGACGACGCCCATTCCGCTGCATTTCGCCTTCCTCGAAGGCACCCATGTCGACGGCGCGGCGGCCGAGCGCATCAGACGGCCGATCCGCGACCTGTTCGACGTGCCGGATCTAGACGGCACCGACGACCAGATCGCCAACGGTACGTTCGAAGTGGCGTTCGGTGAAACACGACCGCTGGCGCCGTTTACGGCGCAACGCATCGACTATTCGCTGCACCGGCTGTCCCACTACACCGCGACCACGCCGCAGCATTTCCAGAACTTCGTGCTGTTCACCAACTACCAGTTCTATATCGATGAATTCGTCGCCCGCGCCCGCGACCTGATGGCGAAGGGCGGTGATGGATATGTGGAATTTGTTGAACCGGGCAATGTCGTCACCAAGGCCGGACAAGGCGCGCCCAGCGAAGGTGTGGCGGCGCCGCGCCTGCCGCAGATGCCGGCCTATCATTTGAAGAAGCCGAACCATGGCGGCATCACCATGGTCAATATCGGCGTCGGCCCCTCCAACGCCAAGACGATCACCGACCATATCGCCGTGCTCAGGCCGCATGCCTGGCTGATGCTCGGCCATTGCGCCGGCCTGCGCAACACTCAGGCGCTGGGCGACTATGTGCTGGCGCATGCCTATGTCAGGGAAGACCATGTGCTCGACGACGATCTGCCGGTATGGGTGCCGATCCCGCCGCTGGCCGAAATCCAGGTGGCGCTGCAGGAGGCCGTCGCCGAAGTCACCGGGCTTTCCGGCTACGATCTCAAGCGCATCATGCGCACCGGCACGGTCGCCACCATCGACAACCGCAATTGGGAGCTACGCGACCAGCGTGGGCCGGTGCAGCGACTGTCGCAGTCGCGGGCAATCGCGCTCGACATGGAATCGGCGACGATCGCGGCCAATGGCTTCCGCTTCCGGGTGCCCTACGGCACGCTGCTTTGCGTCTCCGACAAGCCCCTGCATGGCGAATTGAAGCTGCCGGGCATGGCGACCGAATTCTACAAGCGGCAGGTGGCGCAGCACCTGACCATCGGCATCAAGGCGATGGAAAAGCTGGCGGAGATGCCGATGGAGCGGCTGCATTCGCGCAAGCTCAGAAGCTTTTCGGAGACGGCGTTCCAATAGAAGGTGGACATTTCGTCATCTTGATTGGGCCGCATTTCTGCCGATAAGCAAAGCGGATGGCACGCAGTCGAAACATGATGATTTCGGCCACATTCCTGGCAATGCTCGCACTCTCGGCCGCGCTGGTGGCCGGGTTCTTCGGTACGCTGCATCCGGCTTTCGATTCCTTCGCGCATTTCCGCGTCCACCTTGCCGTGCTGATGGCGCTGTGCGCGTTGCCGCTGCTCGCCACCTCGTTTCGCCTGCAGGCGGCGACTGCGCTGGTCTTTGCCGTGGCCGCCTACGCCACCACATCATTTCCCTTGCCGCGCCTGTGGCCGGTCCAGGCAGCCTACGAAGCCAAGCCTAGCGACCAGGCAGTCTATCCCGGAGATCAGGCTGTCTACCGCCTGTTGCAGATGAATTTGCGCTTCGACAATCCGACGCCGAAGAAGGTGCTGTCGCTGATCGGCCGGACCAATCCCGACGTGATCACTCTCGAAGAAGTCTCGGAGATGTGGACGACCGAGCTTGGCTATATCACCAGCGCCTATCCCTACCGGATCCTGTGCCCCTACCCCAATGGCGTGTTCGGGGTAGCGCTGCTCTCCAGACGGCCTTTTGCCGCCGGCACCAAACCCTTTTGCGAGCGGCGCGGCGCCATGGCTATCGCCACCGTCGATTTCGGCGGCATCGGCTTCGATGTCGCCGCCATTCATCTCAGCTGGCCATGGCCGCGTGAGCAACCGTGGCAGATCGGCGAATTGGCCGAGCCGCTGGCCTCGCTTGGCGAAACCGCGATCATGGCGGGCGACTGCAACGCCGCTCCATGGAGCGCGGCCGTCAGG
>NZ_NWQG01000285.1:0-3715 GCF_002529485.1 Mesorhizobium sanjuanii | reverse complement strand
CGCTCCATGGAGCGCGGCCGTCAGGCGCGTCGCTTCGCTCGGTAAGCTGACCGTGATGCCGTCGGCCGGACCTAGCTGGATCTATCGGAAACTGCCGGATTTCCTGCGGCGCTACGCCGGGCTGCCGATCGACCAGGTGTTCAGCAAGGGCGGGGTGATGATCCATTCGGCGTCGAGGCTGGAAGACAACGGCTCGGACCATCTTCCTGTCATGGTGGAATTCTCGCTGCGACCGGAAGAGAAGAAGCCGGTCGATGAGGATGAGACGGCACTCGCGGCAATCGGTCAGCCAGTCAGGCCGCGCGGCTAACGCCTGCGCATAAGAGCATCGACCAGGTGCTCGACATGGCCGCCGTCGCGATGTTCGCGCGCGTCGAAGGCGTTCTGCTTCGCCTCGTATTCGGCATAGATGGCCTTGATCCGGCGTCTCGCCTCATGGTGTGTCCTGGTGCAAAACCAGTTGTCGGCGAGTTCCAGGCCCGTGATCGACTTCTCGGTGGCCTGCATCATCTTTCTCGCGATGCGGCCATGCGTATGCTCATGGGCAAGCACGCCGGCTAAAAAATGCTTCCAGCGCTTCCGCAGCGCCGGCGTAGCGGCCGAGACCATCCGGGGGAAGGTGTAGGTCAGATCGAGCGTTCCATCGGCCTGCCGCACACGGCAGACGCCGCCGTCCCTGCTGACGTCGAGATCCCAGTCAACGGTATAGGCGGTCAGCGCGATGGCGTGCGTCGTCAAGCCATGCTTCGGCCCCTTGCGGTCCATGGCCACGACCAGGCTCGCGCCCGTGGTTCCCGATATGTCGTAGGTCCGTGTCTCGACCAGCAGCCTGGTACCGGCCGATGCCGCCGGCGCGAAGCCGCACAAGGCGCCGATCGCCGCAAGGCACGTCAGAACCACCAGGCGCATGGTCATCTCTCCGCATCGAGAGGTCAGGGAAACACAGGCACCGCCCCGCTTCAACCTTTTAGACGAAAGCCCAGCGCGGCTACATGCCTTGATAGACCGGGCCCTCCCCACCCTGGGGTGGCACCCAGTTGATGTTCTGGTTCGGATCCTTGATATCGCAGGTCTTGCAGTGGACGCAGTTCTGCGCGTTGATGACGAAGCGCACATCCTTGGCCGCGGGGTCGGCGGCGGCGTTGCCGTCCTTGTCGACCCATTCGTAGACGCCGGCCGGGCAGTAGCGTGTCGAAGGCCCGGCAAAGACGTCATGCTCGGAACGCTTTTGCAGCTCCATGTCGGCGACCAGCAGGTGGACAGGCTCGTTTTCCTCGTGATTGGTGTTGGACAGGAATACCGAGGACAGGCGGTCGAAGGTCAGCACGCCGTCGGGCTTGGGATAGGAGATCTTCTTATGCTTGGCGGCCGGCTCCAGCGTCGCATAATCGGCCTTGCCGTGCTTCAGCGTGCCGAAGGGCGAGAAGCCGAACAGCGTGTTCAGCCACATGTCGAGGCCACCGATACCGACGCCGACGATGGTGCCGAAGCGCGACCACAGCGGCTTGACGTTGCGCACCTTCTTCAGATCCTTGCCGATGTCGGTCGCCCGCCAGGCGGCCTCGTAAGAAGCCAGATCGTCATTGGCGCGACCGGCGGCAATCGCGTCACTGACATGCTCGGCCGCCAGCATTCCGGAGAGCACGGCATTGTGCGAGCCCTTGATGCGCGGCACGTTGACGAAGCCAGCCGCGCAGCCCATCAGCGCCCCGCCAGGGAAGGACAGTTTCGGCACCGACTGCCAGCCGCCCTCGGTGATGGCGCGGGCGCCGTAGCCCAGCCGCTTGGCGCCCGCGAAGGTGCCAGCGATCGCCGGATGGGTCTTGAAGCGCTGGAATTCCTCGAAGGGCGACAGCCAGGGGTTCTTGTAATTGAGGTGGAGGACAAAACCGACCGCCACCTGGTTGTCTTCCAGATGATAGAGGAAAGAGCCGCCGCCGGTCTTCATATCGAGCGGCCAGCCGAAGGAATGCTGCACCAGGCCCGGCCGGTGGTTCTCCGGCTTGACCTGCCACAGTTCCTTGAGGCCGATGCCATATTTGCCGGGCTCGCGGCCCTCGGCAAGGTTGTATTTGGCGATCAATTGCTTGGCCAGCGAGCCGCGCGCACCCTCGCCGATCAGCACATATTTTCCCATCAGCGCCATGCCCGGGGCGAAGCCTGGACCGTGCGTACCATCCTTCTCGACGCCCATGTCGCCGGTGACGACGCCGGTGACCGCGCCCCGGTCATTGTAGAGCAGGCCGGCGGCGGCAAAGCCTGGATAGATCTCGACCCCCAGCGCCTCGGCCTTGGTCGCCAGCCAGCGGCAGACATTGCCGAGCGAGACGATGTAGTTGCCGTGGTTGTTCATCAGCGGCGGCATCAGGAAGTTGGGCAGGCGGAATGAACCGGCAGGCCCGAGGACCAAAAAATGATCCGCCGTCACCGGCGTCTTGAAGGGGTGGCCCTCTTCCTCGCGCCAGCCTGGCAACAGGCGATCGATGCCGATGGGGTCGACGACGGCGCCCGACAGGATGTGGGCGCCGACTTCGCCGCCCTTTTCCAGGACGACGACGGAAAGCTCCGGATTGACCTGCTTGAGCCGGATCGCGGCGGCGAGGCCGGCTGGACCGGCGCCGACGATGACCACGTCGAATTCCATGCTTTCGCGTTCGATGTCGCTCATCAACCCCTCACTGGCTTGCCGCGTTTCCCGCATTCTGCTGGCTTAGTCGCTGCATAGCGCATCAATTAGCGACGGGAAACCGGCGCTGGCGTGACAAAGCCGATTTCGACAAAAAGTCGCGGCTGGCGGAGAAGAACCTTCTTTCTCAACTTTTTTCAATTGTTCGACGGCTTGCTTATCGGCAATACTTGCCGCCATGCGCATTCCTGAGCCATTCGGCTTCTCATCGACGCGCTTTCATTCTCCGCCCGGCCGGATTTGCCGGGCGCTCCTTTTGGCTCTTCCACTGGCCTTAGCCAATGCACATGCGGACGAGCAAAAGGTGTGGGCGGCCGGCGCCTATTCCTTTTCCGATGAGCTTGGCGGCTTCCGCATCACCGGGACTTCCGGCGTCGGAACCAAGGACGACCCGATTGTCATCACCGAGGAGATGAATTCGGCGACACCGGTGACGCTGACCATCCGCACGACGAAGCCGATCCAACCGTTCGGCACCGCCGGCGAATTCGCCAATGGCCTGATGTATATGCGCATAGACGTGCTCAACAACAGCGGTCAGGCCTGGGTCGAATTCCAGTTCGAGCTGCAGGAGATCCTCGACCAGCCGAGCGTGTTCGGCGACGGCCTGTCATTCGACCAGCGCAACAAGACGCCCGATAACATTGTGTCGAGCAGCTTCGCCGATTTCGACCGCGATTTCGAACCTTATGACAGGCTGCTGTTCAAGAACGGCAAGATCGACCCGCTGAAGACAGGCCGCTTCGAATTCCTGATCACCGACTACACACCGCGCTGGACGTTCTATCTGGTGCAGGATCCGCGCATACCGACGGGCTAAAGAACTTCGTCAGCAGGAGCCGCGGCAATCGCCAATGTTGCAAATTGGCGCCGCGCGGACGATGGTGGCGCCATGACTGCCGCCTCCCCCAACAACCCAATCGATATCGCCGATCTCTTGGCTTTCTACGCTAGCGCCGGCGTCGACGACGCGCTCGAGGACGAGCCGGTGAATCGGTTCGCCGAGGCGGTCCACCAGCCATCGGAGCG
>NZ_NWQG01000284.1:0-8178 GCF_002529485.1 Mesorhizobium sanjuanii | reverse complement strand
AGCCTGTTCCATCCCGATAAAATCGGGATGGGGCTCCTGTTTTTCTTATTTGGGCATGATCTTTCCGAAAACCGGCGCGGGATGAATTGCCGAATTCATCCCGCATTGCAATCGTCTGTTGTGCAATGCAGCAATAGACCCTAAACTTTGCGTGGGGGGCCATCCCGAAGGCACGGCATGGCTCAGCAAAAAACCACATTCGGCGGCGTCGACATCCTGCGTTTTCTGGCTGCCGTCATGGTGA
Source organism: Mesorhizobium sanjuanii (assembly GCF_002529485.1). Taxonomy (NCBI): domain Bacteria; kingdom Pseudomonadati; phylum Pseudomonadota; class Alphaproteobacteria; order Hyphomicrobiales; family Phyllobacteriaceae; genus Mesorhizobium; species Mesorhizobium sanjuanii. The sequence continues at coordinate 7,934 of NZ_NWQG01000284.1, read as the reverse complement.
TGTTCTACCACTACGGCTTCTGGGTATGGGCTTTCCCCGAGGGCGTTTCGGCGCGCGCGACGGGCGGCGTGCCCCCACAGCCGGAGATAGGCGGGCTGGTCCAATTCGGATGGGTCGGCGTCCAGATATTCTTCGTCATCAGCGGCTTCGTCATCGCCTTCAGCGCCGAGCATTCGACGCCGTTGCGGTTTTTCGAGGCAAGGGTGAAACGATTGGCGCCGGCTGTGTGGATCTGCGCGCCTATCACCGCGATGGTGCTGCTTTTCGTCGATCTGAGCTGGCCGACGGACGCGGTCGTCAGGCTCGTGCGCACCGCCTTGTTCGTTCCGTTCAACCCCTGGGTCGACAGCGTCTACTGGACGCTCGGCATCGAGATAGCCTTCTACGCCATCGTGTGGATTCTGCTGCGGCTCGGCCGCTTCGACCTGATGGAAGCGGTGGCAATCGCGCTCGGCGCGATCAGCACGTTTTTCTGGTGCCTGTATTTCCTTTTCGACTGGTCGAACCTTGCAGAGGCGCGATGGCTCGACCTTCTCCTGATGCATCACGGATGCTTCTTTGCGACAGGCGTGCTGTTCTGGTTGATGCGTTTCAAGGCCGTAACGCCCGCCCGCCTCGTCTTCTGCGCCCTGTTTCTGGCCGGCGGCCTGCTGCAGATCATCAGCGCGGTCGACGTCCGCAGCGTCAAGGTCGAAGCCGCGATGCCCTACGCGCCGCCGATCGTCCTGTTTCTCGCCGCCATGGCGCTGATGGCATGGTCGTTACGGCTTGACCTGTCCTGGAGCGGCTGGCGCCGGATCGGCCTGATGACCTATCCCCTTTACCTGATCCACGACGTGGTCGGCGCAGCCCTTCTTGGCGCCTTGGTGCGAGCCGGGGTGCCGTATCTGCTGTCTATGGTGGTCGTTGGAGCAACCATGATCGCGGCAAGCTGGCTGGTCGCGATCGAGGCCGAACCACGCATCCGCCTCCTGCTCGACCACACCATTTTCCGCTATCGCCTCAGGGCCGCGTAACGCCCGACTTGCTTAGCCGCTTGGGGACGAGCAGGCAGGGCCGCGGCGGCCGCCTCAGGCGTTTGTCTTTGTCCGGGCTTCCGATTTTTCCAGATAGTAGGTCGAATATTTGTCGAAGAATTTTTCCGATCCGCCCATCGATCCATATTTCGCCAGCTTCTTCAGATCGACCTTGTTGAGGACGACGCCGACGATCTTGTTGGCGATATAGGGTTCCGAACTTAGCACGGACTGCACCATGGCACGCGGCGTGCGCCCCCACTCGGTGACGAGAATGAAGCCGTCGGCAAGCGGAGCGAAGGCCTTGGCGTCGACCACGGGGCCGAGCGGCGGCAGGTCGACGATGATGAATTCGAAGGTTTCCCTGGCGTTGTCGATGAAACGCCGCATGCCGGCCGACGACAGCAGCTCGCTCGTATGCGAAAAATGACCGCGCGGGACCGACGGCACGATCGCCAGCTTCGTCTGCCGGTCGATCTTGCCGACGGACTGCCAGGTCTGCCCGCTGACCACTGCTTCCATCAGTCCCTGCTCGGCCTCCATGCCAAGGCCGCGGCTGAGACCGGGGTTGCGCAGGTCGCCATCCACTAGCAGCGTCCTTGCTCCGTTGGCGGCAAGCAATCCGGCCAGGTTGGCCGCGACCGTTGACTTGCCCTCGCCGGGCAGGACCGAAATCATGCCGATAACCCGGCTGCCTTGCCCTTCCATCACCACGTCGAAGGCGATCTTGGCGCTGCGTAGCGTCTCGGAGAACATCGACGCCGGGGCGTCGACACTCACCCGCATGCGCGCACGCTTTTCGGCGCTCGAGGGTGATTTGGCGGTTTTGTCCGCCTGCCCATCGACGCGCTTGTCGTCCTTGGCGGCCTTGCTGCCGATCATTGGCAGGTAGCCGAGGAATTTGAGACCGACGCGATCGCGAACGTCCTCGCCGGTCCTGAAGAACCGTTCCCTGAATTCGTTCAGCCCACCAACGCCGGCTCCCAGCATCATGCCCAGCACAAGCGACAGTCCCAGCACGATGGACGTGCGCGGGGTTGCCGCGGACTGCGGCATCGACGCATCCGAAATGACGCGGATCTTGCCGACCGGGAAGGATTGCTGCTGGGAGGCTTCCTCATAACGGCCGAGGAACGTCTGATAGAGCGTCGCGAGCGCCGTTGCCTTCTGGTCCAGTTCCCGCAGCTTGACCTGCGACTGGTTGTCGATGGAACTCTTGCCGGCCGCCAACGCGACATTTGCGCGGAGCGCCGTCTCGCGCGCCAGGGCGACCTCGTATTCGTTGCGATAGCCTTCGGTCAGTTGCTTCAGTTCGCCGAAGATCTGCGCCGATATATCGGCCTTCTCCTTGGCAAGCGCGACCGCTTGGGGATGCTGAGCCCCGAAATTGGCTTCGACATCCTGCTGCCGCTTGGCGACCGCGAGATAGCGGGTCTTGAGCGTTGCAATGACCGAGCTGCTCGGCTGGTCGCTCGATATGGCGGCATCCTTGAAGGCGTTTTCCGAGCCGCTTTCGATAATCGTTTTGTATTGCTGGTAGCGGGCGCTGGCGCGAGCGGTATCGGCCTGCGCGACGATGAGCTGGGCATTGAGGTCCGCCAATTGCTTGTCGCTGATCAATTGGCCGTCATTGACGGCCAATCCATGCTCGGCCCTGAACTTCTCGACGGCGAGCGCCGCGGCTTGCGAACTCTCGCGAAGCTCCGTCAGCCGGCCTTGCAGCCAGACCGCCGCGCGCTCGGTCGCATCGAAGCTGGCATCGAGCTGATCGGCCAGATAGGCGTCGGCATAGGCTTTGGTGATCGCGGTCGCAAGCGCCGGATCCTTCGCCGGATAGGCGATGGAGATCACAAAGCTTCGGCCGCTGCGCTGCGCTTGCACCTCGCTTTGCAGTTTGAGGATTGCGTAATCGCGGCCTGATGAAGCGACCATCGCGTCACGCGTCGCCGGATCGAGCTGGCTGATGTCGGCGCCGCCCGCGACGGGGTTGGGGCGGAAGTACCGGATCACGCCGCGCACGAAGCCGCCAGCCTTCGCCACGGCCGACGTCGGAGGATTCATGAAAGCGTCGTTCTTGTCCAACTTCAGCTTGTCGACGACCACCGCCGCCAGTCTCGCCGACTGGAGAATTTCGAGCTGGCTCAGAATGGCCGAGTCGGTCTGCATGCTGACCGACGCCGCCGAAATATCGTCGACGACCTTGTTCAAGCCTTCGTCGATCAGCACGCTGCTCGTCGCTATGTAGGTGGGAGGCGTGGTCTGCAGATAGAGCACGCCCAGAAAGAGACCGATCGCGGCACATGCCGCAACCACCTTCGCCTGCCTTGCCGCCATGGCGAGCAGGCGCTCGACATCGATGAAGTCTTCAGCGTTCACCGCTTCGGAATTCGGCAATGGCTTCCTCTTGTCGAGAGGAAAGTTGGCATAATTCATCTTCGGTCCAATTCCAGTTTGCAGGTGCGATCGGGAGCATCAGCGAATACGCGATGCAAACGTCATGCCAGATATCGCGAGACCTGGCGGCCAAACGCTTCGCCTATCCTTGCGTCGCCATCCATACACTGATGCTCCCAAAAAATGGGCATTATGCGGCTTCGACCCGGCGCTCATGTGACCGGACGAACTCCTGAAGCATATCGAAGATGGGCTCCTTCATGTCATCTCGCGCAAGCGCGAAGGCTATATTGGCCTGGATGAACCCTTCTTTCGAACCGCAGTCGAACATGCGGCCGTTGAAGGGCTGGGCAAAGAAGGCCTGGCTTTGGGAGAGACGGACCATGGCGTCGGTGAGCTGGATTTCATTGCCGGCGCCGCGTTGCTGATTGCCCAGAAGCGAGAAAATCTCGGGCTGCAGAATATAGCGGCCGTTGATGTAGTAGTTCGAAGGCGCATTGGCTGGAGCCGGCTTTTCGACCATGGCCGTCACCTCGAAGCCCGCGCCGACGTCGGCGCCGCGGCCGACAATGCCGTATTTGCTGGTCTCGGTCGGGTCGCAGCGCTCGACGGCGATGACGTTTCCACCGGTCTCGGCATAAAGGTCGGCGACTTCAGCGAGGCATCCGCGCCCGCCGAAGGACACCATGTCCGGCAGCAGCAGGGCGAAGGGCTCGTCGCCGATGACCTCGCGCGCACACCAGACCGCATGGCCGAGACCTTGCGGCGACTGCTGGCGGATGAAGCTGGTGGCACCGGCCACCGGAAGCAGGCTCTCGAGCGACAGAAGCTGCGCCTTCTTGCCGGTCTGCTCCAGGGTTCCGATCAGTTCGGGATGAAGGTCGAAATAGTCCTCGATGACCGCCTTGTTGCGACCGGTCACGAAAACGATGTGCTCGATGCCGGCTTCGAACGCCTCGTCAACCGCATATTGCACGACAGGCCTGTCGACGACCGGCAGCATTTCCTTCGGCATGGATTTGGTTGCCGGCAGGAATCGCGTCCCAAGCCCCGCCACCGGTATGACTGCCTTCCTGACTTTCTTCATCGCATGTTCCTTCTGAGGAGATCGAATTCAACCTGTCGCAGGCCCGTGAAAACCATTTTCACCTGCCCGCACCCTTCACCTCCCCCGCACCCACGGCAAATTGCGCCGCAACCCTTCGCAGCCGGACGGCGATCGGCATGCCCATATGCCTGACCGCCGCCGGATCGCTGAGCGCCGTCCATATCGCCTTGAGCGGCGACCGCGCCTTGATGTGCTGGACCAGCGACAGGAACGACGCCGCCTTGCGCAGGCTGCGCGTGCGCCTGGCGAAGGCGGCCTCGGCCTTTGCGTCCATCGAATGCGTTCTGGCGAAGACGATATCGGCATTACGCATCGCCTCGACGTGATGAAGTTCCAACACGCGGGAAATCGAGCCGGTGCGGATATGGTAGACATAGCCGGTCGTCGGCTCGACCACGCATCTGCCGCCCTTGGCCAGCGCACTGGCCAACAGGATATAATCCTCGCCGATGCTCAGGTGCTCATCATAACGAAGCCCGTTCTCGTTCAGGAACCGGCGCTGGAAGATCGGCTTGAGATAGCCGAGGTTGAACCTGGATTCGAAGACCACATTGCCGGCGATGTAGTCCGCCAGCGAGATTTCACTTAAGCCTTCGAGATAGTCGGCCGGGAACATCGTCTCTTCGGCGACGCCGTCCTCGCGAACGACCTGGAGATTGTCAACGGCGATCTCGGCACCGGCCTTCTCCGCCCGCGCAATCATGGCGCAGATCCGCCCGGGATAGACCGCATCGTCGGAATCGAGCACCGCGACCCATCGGCCACGGGCAAGTTCGAGCCCCGCATTCCTGGCGCCGCCCGGGCCGCGGTTCGCGGGAAGGGCGACGACGCGCACGACATCTCGCGGCCAGGCATTCGCCAGGTCGAGCGTCCGGTCGCGCGACTTGTCGTCGACGACGATGACCTCGACGGAGACGTCGCGCTGGGCGATGGCACTGCTGATCGCCCGGTCGATGGTCGCCTCGGCATTGTAGGCGGCAATGACAAAGCTGACGTCAGGCTGCATGCTTGCCCCCTTCCTGCGGCGAGGGCAGGCCGTATTGGCGGATCTCGCGCACGCCGATCAGACCGCTGACGACACCGACATGCATGATGCCGCGAAGCACGCTGCGGTTCCTGCGCACCGGATTGATGGCGACGGGGAGCGCCATGGCGAAACAATAGGCCGCCTTTGCCGAGGCGATGCCGATCTCTTTCGCGCGCCGCACACCGCCTGCGTTGTGTCCGAGCAGGTGACCGTGCGTCTGTCCGAAACGAAAGCGGCGACGCTTCAGCCAGTCGAAGGCCGCCCTGGAGCGTGGCACCACCTCGTCGACCCAGGCCTCGGGCGAAAAGGCGATAGGGCCGCCGGCCTTGACCATCTGGTCGAAGAATTCGGTATCCTCGCCGCCGGTCTGGCCACGCGCCAGGCTGAAGCGTCGACCGCGCAGACTGTCGGCGCTCATCCTGAGCAGGACATTGCAGGTGTAGCCGGTGCGGATCTCGCCGCGCACCCAGACAGGCAGTGTCGAGTGGAAATCACCTTTGCGCATCCAGTCGGGCGCGTCCGGCGCATAGAGCGCCCGCACCGGGCCGAGCACGGCGGCCGCGCCACTCGCCTCGGCCGTGGCAACTAGCTCGGCCAGCCAGCGCGAAGACGCCGTTTCGTCGTCATCGATGAAGGCGGCAAAATCCGACATGCTGGCGTCGAGGCAGGCATTGCGGGCGATCGAGATGTTGCGTGCCGGCGCATGCCGGTAGCGGATCGGCAGCTTGAGCTCCTCCGCCAGCTTCGTCACCAGTGGCTCGGCCGTCGGCGCATCGTCATTGTCAGCGACGATGATGCCGATATCGAACCCCGGAGGCATGTCCATGGCAGCCAGGGAACGGAGCGTGTCGGCAAGCTCCGGCCGCCGAAACGTGCAGACGCAAATGTCGATGCCTCTGTTTTTGACGGTGTTGCCCATCACGCCGCCCCGCGCTGCGATCGAGGTCCAAGGAGTTGCAGCCAGAAGCCGACGGACCAGCCGAAATGCATGACCATCGCCGAGATCCCGGCCAGCGCAATATCGGGCTTGCGCTGGCTGATGGCGGTCCACACGCCATAGCCGAGGCAGACCGACGCCCACAGCAGCAGTGGCACGGCCGCCAGCCAATGGACGAAGGAGAAGGCCGCGAGCAGCACCACCGGAAACACCAGAAGCGGCACCATCTGCCGGATCTTCGGTATCATACGGTGCTTGAGAACGTTCCTCGCCCGGCCGCGGCCATAGCCGAGATACTGGAAATACAGGCCCTTCAGCGACGAGCGCGGATAGTAGACCATCTGGGTCTTGCCGCTGATCCAGATCCGATAGCCGGCCTGGCGGAGCCGGTAGTCGAGTTCGGCATCCTCATTGTGGCTGAACGTCTCGTCATAGCCGCCCACCGCGGTGAAGGCAGATATCCGCATCAGCGCATGATGGCCGTGGTCGACCCACTCTCCCGCCGAGAGATGCCTATGCTTGGAGCCACCCGTGCCGAGCTTGGAGTTCTGCGCCGCAGCGGCGGCTTTCTGCACGGTGCCGCTGCCGCTGGTCAGCATCGAGACGACGACCGAATCAGCGCCGGTGGCCAGCGCCTCCTCGACCAGCCGATCGCAATAGTCGGGGGGATAGCCGCCATGGGCATCGATGCGGATGAGATAATCGGCGCCTTCGCCGTAACGGGCGACGGCGAGATTGATCGCCGCGCTCTGCAGGCGCCTTTCGTTGTGGAGCAGGATGACGCGCGGGTCCTTGCCAGCGATCTCCTCGACGATAGTCCTCGTGCCATCGGTGCTGCCGCCATCGGCAACAACGATGCTGGCGCCGAGCCTTCCGGCCGCCGGCCGAAGCTGATGAAGCAGCGCACCGATATGGGCCGCCTCGTTCAGGCATGGAATCACGATCAGGCTGGACGGATGCATTTCGGTTTGCGTCATCGACCTGTGTCCATCCCCAGCCATGCTATGCCAGTGCCTCGGCGGCATATGGATCGGGCACGCAGGCCAAGCCGCGCAGCTTCTCGACCAGCGCCCGGCAATCGCCGCGATCATGGCTCCAGGTCCGCGGATTGCGGGCATGGACACGGGCCCGCAACGTCCCGAAATGATGCTCCTCCATATCGCCGAGGGCAGCTTCGAGCGCCTCGGGCGTCGCCTGAGGCAAAAGAACGCCGATGCCCTGCCGGTCGAGGAAGCGGCCGGTTTCGGTGTTGCCCATCGAGATCGGCACGGCGCCGAAGCGGCAGCCCTCATAGAGGCGGTTGGGCAGCAGCCATTCGGAATTCAGCCCCTGCTCGAAAAAATCGATGGCCCAGGAAAAATGAACCTCCCGGTAGATCGCAGCCATGTCCTCCGGGTTCCGGTAGGGTCCGCCGAATGAGAGCCACGGCTCGGCTTCGACAAAGCCGTGAAA
>NZ_NWQG01000283.1:0-790 GCF_002529485.1 Mesorhizobium sanjuanii | reverse complement strand
CTCGCTGACGTCTACCCAAATCCGGCCCGGATCAGGAAAGTCTCCTAAATTAGGCGAACAGGAGGACGCAAAGCGGCCGCGTCGGCCGGCGCGGGCCAATAAAAAACCGGCCGCAATGGGCCGGTTCGGTTTGCACAATTGTGCCGTCCGTCAGACGCCTGGTGCGTTGAATTCGGAATCGAGCGTTTCCGGCCGCTGGATGACCGCGAACTCGATGGCGACGCCGTCCTCGAAATGCCGCACCACCTGGCCGCGCATCGTGCCCAGCGTCACCTGGACGCCGATCGCCGGCTTGACGTCGATCTCGATCGCCGCACCTGAAAGCGACAGGTCGATGATGCGGCACTGGTACTGGCGCCCGTCGGTAAGCTGAAGCACGCTTGTCGGATTACGCGGGGCGACGCGTTCGTGACGACGGTCTTCCGGCAGGTCGAGTTCATGCTTGTTGGCGAGCCAGGTCAGTTGCGCGGCCAGCTTGTCCTTCTTGCGCTCAGACGCGATGACGGTCATCGCGAAGCCATCCTCCAAGGTACGGGTGACAACGCCCTCGATGCGGCCGATATGGTCGATATAGGCGATGACTTTCTCGCCGGGCATGCCGATGCGCTCGCAGCGAAACGACACATTGCCAGGCGACATGTCGACGACCTGGCAAGGATATTCGGTGCGATCCTCCAGCATGAAGCGTCCGTAAATCTTCACGCGGACGCGCTGAAAGTTACGCCTTTCGGCTTGGGACGGCGCGGATTCGACCGCCGCTGACCTCATGACTGCCTGCACCCCGTTTGGC